>JBCCQO010000029.1:0-15505 GCA_039024595.1 Pseudomonadota bacterium
CGTTCCTGGATCGTCGCCGCGCACTACATCGATGTTGGCCGAAACGGTAGGATCATCAACGAGTTCACCGATGGATATTCCAAAGGTTTGTGCTATTCGCTGAGTGACCGCGAGCGTTGGATTGGCACGCCCCCGCTCAATTTGACTCAGCATGGATCGACTCACGCCCGACGCGGCCGCTAGCTGTTCCAGGGTCATCGCCTGTAGCTGGCGCAGCTGGCTTACCCGGTCGCCTAGCAGTCTACTGGTGCTATCGCTCATGCGCTCATTATATGTCGGAACTTATTGCTTTTAGCTAAGCCGACCCGTGATCCTTGCCGTACCCTTGAAGGTAAATTCTGCTAGCGGCAGCGGTCCATCAAACGCAGTCCCCTAAACAAATTCTAGGCAAAAAAATGCCCGCGTTAAGCGGGCATTTTCGGTGTAGCGGCGGTCTCTAGAACACGTACTTCAAACGGGCTCCAAACACGGCGCTTTCTTCGAGGTAGCGCGAGTGCGACCCTGCAAGGACAGGTGTGTCATAAGACTGCATGAAGACTTCTTCGTCAAAGATATTTCGACCGTAGGCCATGATTTCCCAGGCGCCGGATCGTAATCCAAAGCGCAAGTTTGTCTTGGTAAACGAGTCGATTACATCGATCGGGTCATTGTCACCCGCGGAGTTGAACTCATCGCGATAGTTGAACTCACCACCGGCAAAGAACTCCATTTCTCCGATCGGCTTTGTGTAGTCAAAGAACACGGAAGCGCTTGTGTCTGACGCATACAAGGTGGGTTCACCGGACAATGGATTTGCAGAGGCGCCAGGGAGGCCGGTGCCGCAAAGCGGATCGGCATCGAGCTGAAACGCGGTACAAGGTCCGTTATCAAAGTCGTCATAGGTCGCATCAAGCCAAGCGAAGTTAGCACCGAGGCGAAGGTTATCCGTTACCTGCCAGAGCGCATCCACTTCGAGCCCGAGAATTTCCGAACTCGCGGCATTCTCAACCACGAAGCCTATGCCCTGGAAGATCGCGACTTGCAGATCCGAGTACTCGGTGTAGAAAAGGGCCCAGTTCAGAGTCATTCCACCATCGAGGAGGGTGTGCTTACCGCCAATCTCGAAGGCATCTACTTCCTCGTCATCAAACTCAAACTGATCGTTTGGATTTGTTAGGTCGTAGCAGGCGGAGAGATCCACGGTGAAGTCCGGGTTCGGCGCACACGGGAAAGTACCCTGCTGTAGATCGCCCGGTTCGCCGTCATCCGCAGCGGTGAATCCGCCAGACTTGAAGCCTTGCGAGAAGCTGGCGTAAAGCATGCTGTCGTCAGATACATCCCATTGCAAAATGAACGAGGGAACTAGCGCGTCCGTCGACCGATCTTCGTTGAAGTCGTAAGCATAGGCGTTGAAGCTTGTGGCCTGAATGCTGGCGAGGAAGAACGCGTCACTTGGATTCAAGAGGCCCGAATCGAGATCAGATAAGAACTGGGTGCTTACAACATCCTTGTTTTCTTCCGTGTAGCGAACGCCCACGGTCAATCGCAAGGCGTCTGTGAAGTTAAAGGTACCTTGCGCGAAGAGGGCCCAAGAATCAGAGTCGAGCTGGTAAAAGTGATTCCTAGCGATCTGGTTCTGGCTGTACGCCCCCCCGGTCAATGCTGCAAGAAGGTTTTGCGGCAGAACCTCCGGAGGGGGATTGCCTGGCGTGACGATCGACAGGAATTCCGGGAATAGTCCGTCGAAGTTCGTATCGATCGCTACCTGCCGATCAAACTCTAAATCCGACTGGTCGTAGTAGAAACCCGCTACGTAGTCAAAAAACTCGCCACCGGGTGAGGCAATGCGAATTTCTTGGCTGAACTGCTCAAAGGTCTGATCGTCGTCGCGAGAAATAAACTGCAGCGGCAGCCAGTCCACGTCCGCCCCATCAATGTACTGATACTCGGACCAGCCGGTGACGGAGGTTAAGGTCAGCTCGCCAATCTGGTAGTCGACATTCAATACAAAGTTTGTAATGTCATTGTCGGAGCTGTCCGGGTTTATACCGATACCGAGGCCGTCATCGACCGATCGACCGAAGCCATCGTCTTTAAAAACTTCAAACTCCCGGCCCGTTTGCGCCTGATAGTCGGGGAAAAAGACATCCATGATCCCGTAGGCCGTATCGGCAAACGCACTCCGGTTTGGCACGAATTGGTTTCGCTCGTCTGGAGTGAGGAAGACGGTTCCCGTAGTAGAGGCACCGGTCCTCTCGTAATCGGACTGGCTGTACTTGAAGTTGACGTTTAGATCATCGGTCGGTTGCCAGTTCAAGGACAATCGATAAGAGAGCTCTTCGATCGCACCGACAGGACGACCGTTAAAGGTGTTATCAGCAAAGCCATCGGTTTCCCGATACTTAAGTGCAAAACGCGCACCCAAAGTGTCGGTCAGCCCGCTGCCGATGTGCCCCTCAATGACGCGTCCATCGAAGGACTCAGCAGACGCCATAATCTGTCCTTCGAGTTCGTCTCCGGCGCGGGCACTCGCGGTTGTGATGTTTACCGCACCGGCGACCGTGTTACGTCCGAACAGCGTTCCCTGAGGACCACGCAAGACTTCCACTCGTTCTACGTCGAGGAAGGCTGCCCGGTATTGGCGTCCGCGGCCCATATACACGCCATCGATATACATACCGACGGACTGTTCAAAGCCTTGGTTATTACCGGAGCCAACACCGCGCATGTAGATATTGGTGTTTACTGGAGCATCGGCAATATGGAGGTTTGGCACGTAGTCAGCCAGTGCCGCCATATTGGGGATACCCGCATCCTGAATTTTCTCCCCCTGAACAGCGGAGACTGAGATAGGTACGTCCTGAAGACTTTCCGCGCGCTTTTGCGCGGTAACGATCACTTCCTCTAGTTGCTGGGCGTTTACGGTGAGAGACTGAGTTGCTAACGAAACTGCAGCAATAAGCGGCAGCACGCGACACGACGCGGACACGTTCGGAGACATGGATAACCCTCTTGTGAGTATTATATTTATAGCGGGGTACGATGAGGCTCTTACCCCATTTCTTGATGCTAGGTAATTTGCAGAGGCAAACGCAAGTTTTCGATGATGGTATTTCTTCGCGAATTTCGGGTTTTTAGGCACCAAAAGGGTGCAAATTGAGTGAAGTACGCGCTAGATCGCTGGGGTGATCGCTAGACGGTTCTGCTACTTGATCCACAAGTTAGCGCCAAGGTAATACTGCTTTGCTTTTGACTTTCAAATTTTTCGGTATATTTCTACCGAAACTTCATTTATCTGCGATGCGCTAGGAATGCGTTTGACGTCACTCAGCATGGCTCTCCGGTCTGCGGTTCTCGCACTACTGCTCGTGCAGCACGGCGTTGTTGCGGCGTCGGACTTCGACCGTGATCTTCCCTTTCGTCGCTATTCCACCGCCGACGGTCTCATCCAAACGCGAACTACCGGCATCATCCAAGATGACAAAGGTTATTTTTGGATTGCTTCCTTTGCCGGGATCAATCGCTTCGATGGCAGCACTTTCAAGAGCTACACGGTACGCGATGGTCTTCGCCAGAGCGTCATCTACTACCTCTACCTGGACAACGATGGGCGAGTCTGGGCAGGTGATAGCCAAGGCGGTCTTACACTCATTGAGGACAGCGAGGTAAAGCTCACGGTTCCCCCCGCAGAGCAAGCGATGGGGGTGGTGCGGGGTATCGAACAAGTAGGTACGCAGCTGTTTGTTGCGACTGAGCCCGGCGGTTTGCACCTATTGGACTTAGAGAACATCGCCGCCGGCTTTCAGTCGGTCGCTGAGGCGCCGGACCGGATCCAGAGGCTTATTGCTAGGAATCCACAGGAGCTCCTGTTGTTATCGAACAACTCGCTCCTGTCCCTCGATCTTCGAAGCAATGCAGTGACTTCTTTATTCGCGGGAATAGCCTCGGCTCAGAGGTGTGGCGATCAGTTGTATCTGGCAGACCAAAACGGTCAGCTCGGTGAGTTAGCACCCGACGGTGTGCTGCGCTGGCAAGATCATCAGTACGGCGCGCAGATCACTTTGATGACGTGCGAGCGCGATCAGCTCGCATGGCTCTATGTAAACGGTGTAGGAACCGTTTCCTATGAGAAGCCGTTGCTACGCTACCCGGTGGACTGGGTGTTCAATGCGTTAGTCGATGCTGAGGGCGTGTTGTGGATTCCCGCGCGGAATGGGCTTCATCGGTATCTCGGGGAACGCTTTACTCACTATCCCCTCGGTTTGGATGGTGAAGAACCGGAAATCTATGCGATCGAGGCCGGCCCAGAAGGCGCTTACTGGCTTGGGTCGAGCGTCGGACTTTTGTATCTGGATCGGAATGGTTCGCTCAGGAACATCAGCGACGAATTCGGTTTTGTGCGCGCGGAAGTTCGAGATATCGAAGTCTCCAAAGAAGGTGATTTGCTCTGGCTTGTCCACTCTCAAGGTCCGTTTCTGGAATTGGACCTGGTGCAAAAATCTTTTCGATCGCTTCTCGACGACCAGGTGCCCGTTCTCATGGGTATGGAACGAGACGTACAGGGTAGGATTTGGGCGGGCTCTTACTTCGGTGAGCTGCACGTCTATGATCCATCCACAAAAGTTCTAAACAGCATCAAGCTCCCCGAAACCGGACCCATTTATTCAATGGATCTCGCCGCTGGCGGCGCGCTTTGGTTCGGCGCAGGCAATCAGGGTCTTTTTCGTCTCGACACCACCCTAGAGTCACCGCGACCTGAGTTAGTGGTTGGTGCCGATTTACTGGGGCAAGACATATTCACGCAGGTAGCGATTAATGACCGAAGTGAACAAACGGAAGTCTGGTTGTCCAGCTTAGAAAACGGCTTATACCGATGGCGAGCCCGGCAACTGGATCAAGTGCTCGCACCGGCACTCCTCGATGGGGCTGTCCTCACTCAGGTGGCGCCGGTCGGCGATGGTAGCGTTGTTATTGTCACCACCAGCGGTGCCGCTCGTTTCGAAACCGCGACCGGTCGTTTAGAAACCTATTCTTCACTCGATGGGTTCACCGCGATCGAGGGAAAAATTCATGCTAACCATCGAGAGAAGGAAACGCTTTGGATTGGCACGACTAATGGCATAACTGCGATGGACCTATCGATCCCGATGGGCATGATCCGCAGCCCCAACGCGTTCATTACGAGGAGAAGTTCTGGCGGAAAAGTAATAGCGAAGTCACCCGGGTCGTCCTTCGCTTACGATTCCGCCGCCAGTCTTCAAATCGAATTCGACGCGGTATCGAGTCGTCGTCCCGGTCTCGTAGAATTTAGCTATCGCCTGCTCGGTGCCGACGAAAGTTGGAGCGCTGCAAACACGACACGCTCGGTAAACTATTCCAAACTGCCTCCTGCTGAGTATCGCTTTGAGGTGCGGGCCCGAATCAGAGGTCAGGATTGGGGCTCGGCCGATGGTTGGGAGTTTTCTGTCCCTACACCATTTTGGAGAACCTACTGGTTCATTGGCCTGACGGTGGTGTTTTTCGCTCTGCTAGTTCGTTTGTTTATCGGCATTCGACTGCGCGCCATACAACGTTTGAACCGGAGGCTTCAGGCCGAGGTCGATGATCGCACAGCCTCGATTGAAGCCGGTAAGCGCGAGCTTGAACAAGCGAATGAAAAGCTCTCGTCGGAGATTGTGGAACGTCGGCGTGCCGATGAGCGAAGAGAAGACGTAGAAGCGCGGTTCCATCAGGCCTACAAGAATGCGCCTATTGGGATGGGGCTGGTCGACAATGCGGGCTTGGTTTATGACGCGAATCCGCACCTGAAAAACTTGTTTTGGCCTACCTACGCTAAAACGGAACGCACACCGCTCATCGACGTAGTGGTCGCTGATGATCGGGAACGTTTTCGCAGTTTTCTAGAGGCGGTCGCGGAGGATTCGCAAGCACCGCCGAATATGGAGTTTGACTGTGCATCCTATGACGGAAGGGTTCGAACGATTGATTTCCTCCCGTCTCCGGTGCGCTCCAAAGACGGTAAGCTGCGCTATACGATGCTGCTCGCAGAAGACGTAACCGAGCGCCGAGCGCTCACGGACAAACTCGCTTACCAGGCTCGTTTTGATGAGCTAACTGGTCTTCTCAACCGCCGCGCGTTCACCGAGCATCTTAATACGCTCGAGTTCGTTCCAAGTCTCGACGAGAAACCCTTTCTCATGTTTCTCGATCTCGATCGCTTCAAGGTTGTGAACGACACCTGCGGGCATGCGGCCGGGGATGAACTTCTGAAGAAAATCTCAGAAGTCATCAGTGCAGGCGTGCGTGAAGATGATCTCTTGGCACGCCTTGGCGGCGATGAATTTGCATTGATTTTAGGAAACTGCGACGCGGATACGGCGCTAGCTCGTGCCGAACGCATACGCCAATCAATTCAGGCCGTGGAGTTTCATTGGGAATCCGAAGTGTTTCGAATCGGCGCAAGTATCGGTTTAGTACCCCTTGATGCAGACACACACGATGTCAGCGAACTTCAGAAACTCGCGGACGCGGCGTGCTACACGGCGAAGGAGCAAGGACGAAACCGGGTTCACCTCGTCCATGGTGGTGCCGATGCAGCGCATGAGCATCGAGGGGAGCTGCGCTGGGTTCAGCGAATCACGCTTGCTATGGAGAATGACGAGTTTGAGCTTTTTGGTCAGCGACTCCAAGCTTTGGGCGATCGAGAACCGGGCAAAAGCTGCATCGAGGTGCTTCTTCGATTGCGTGATCAGGACAGTGGAAACATCATTCCTCCAAGTGCCTTTATGCCTGCTGCGGAACGTTTCGGCCTCAATAGCCAGCTCGATCTCTGGGTGGTCAGAAATGCCCTGGAGTTTCTAGCGGGCTGTAGTCGCAGCGTACAGGCGGACCACAGTTTAGGCCTGAATCTATGTGGGGCGAGCTTGAGCGATCCTAACTTTTCTGCCGAGTTGCTGCAGCTCGTGGCGGATGCAGACTTGCCCCCTGGCGCGCTCACCTTCGAGATCACAGAAACCTCTGTTATTCGTCGACTCGATGAAGCAAGTGCCATTGTCGACGAACTCCGAAACTTAGGTTGCTACATTAGCTTGGATGATTTTGGCAGTGGTATGTCATCCCTGGGCTACTTGAAACACTTAAACGTTGATAGCTTGAAGATCGACGGAGAGTTTGTGCGAGACATGCTCGATGACCGGGCTGATCAGCTGTTTGTTAAGTTCATCGTTGATACCGCGCACGCCCTCGACAAGCGAGTTGTCGCTGAGTTTGTTGAGAGTGAGCAGATTCTAAAACTGATCGAAGCTATGGGCTGTGACTACGCGCAGGGTTTTGCCGTGCACGAGCCAGAGCCGCTCAAGAATCTGTTTCTCGCGTTCGACGCTCTCGATCAGCAGACGCCTCTCGCGTCTTAGCCACTTAAGATGGGCCGATTCGGCGCTCAGAGTGGCATCAGTCGTTGCTATAGCCCGTGAAGTTGGAGCCTATGGGCGTTTTTCGCGAGCCTGCATGACAAATAAGCCTAGCTGAATGAATCACAGCTTGGGCCTGGTCCACAGGTAGAGCCGGTGCCCAAGACAATTCATTTGGTGGGACTCCGATCTTCCTTATTCCCGGGAAATTCATCCCGATGATGATAAAAGACTGCTCTATGCGTTTTATCGATCTCCCTAAGTCAGGCGCACCGTAGTGTAGGACTATGTTCAAACTTGCGGCTAAAAGTTAAAAATTGCTTCGAACTTCTCTAAAAAACTGCCCTTAGCCCCAATCTGATCCCCAGAATCCGCGTATATATATTGTCTAGTTAAGCATGCAGTATCGCTAATGGCCGATGAGCTTTCAGCTCAGGAGAACAATCTCTCCTCGCTTTCAAAATTTTTCTTCGCGATCCTCGAACCTGAACGGAGTTTTTACGCGCTCGCTTTGGTGTATGGCGTTGGCATAAGTCTGCTGTCGCTTGCGACTCCTATATCCGTACAAATGTTAATCAATACGGTCGCGAATATTGGGCTCACCACACCGCTGATCGTCTTGTCTCTATCGCTGTTCGTGCTGTTGCTGATAGCCGGCTGTTTGAACGCACTGCGAATTCAGATCATGGACGTTTTTGGGCGCCGTTTTTACGCACGGATGGTCTCGGAGATCGCGCTGCGCTCAATTTACGCGCGTAATCCTTTCTTCGACGATCGTGGTAAGAGTGCTCTCTTTAATCGTTACTTCGACATCATCATTGTCATGAAGATGCTGCCTAATCTCCTCGTGGGTGGCTTTACGATTGTTCTGCAAACGGTGGTGGGTTTCTTACTAGTCTCCTCCTATCACCCGCTGCTGCTTGCGTTCAATCTGACGGTCGCGATTCTCATTTGGTTTGTATGGTTGATCTGGGGCCGGAGAGCGATCCGAAGCGCCGTGGAGTTGTCCCATCGCAAGCACTACGCGGCAAATTGGCTCGAATCCTTGGGTCACTCGAACGGTTTTTATAAAAGTGAAGCACATATTAATGAGGCACTGACTCGTACGAATTTCTACACCGGCCACTACATGGAGCAACACCTAAAACACTTCCGCCATCACTTCTCTCAAACCCTTAGCTTTCTCTTTATTTACGCGGCGGCCAGTGCGGCGCTACTGGGTCTCGGGGGATGGCTGGTGATGAGTGGAGAGCTATCGCTGGGGCAGCTCGTTGCCGCTGAGCTAGTGCTTTCTGTTGTCTTTCTAGGGGTTTCCCAGCTTGGGATTTACCTTAGCTATTTCTACGATGTTTGTGGTGCTGTGGACGAGCTTTCGCTCTTCTTCCAGGTTGAACAGGACGTACCCAAAGAGTCGCACGCGCGTATCGAAGGCGATTCGTCCCTGCGCTTCAACCAGGTTGCGGTGGCGCCTTCTATCCGCCTGGACTTTGAGATTGAGCCGCGCTCCCGCGTCTGTGTGTATGCCGATAGCCACCGCGCGCAGCGCGTATTCACAAACCTGGTGCGCGGTCACGCAGTACCGGACGCAGGCTATATCACTGTGGGTGGCGTAGACCTTCGAGAGCTGAAGGCTTACGAGATGCGCAAAGAGATTATCGTACTTGACCGACCAAATGCGGTCGAAACGAGCATCCGAGACTACCTCAAACTCGCCGGAAGTCAGGACGGCGTGGATGTCATGGAAATCCTAAGAGTCGTCGGCTTGTATGACACGGTCACGCAGCTGTCTCAAGGGATAGATACGGAGTTATACGGCACCGGATGGCCCTTATCGATCACAGAGACTCTGCAGCTGAAGCTCGCCGCCGCCATTATCGCGCGACCCCGTGTATTAGTGCTGAGCCAAGCGTTTGATGCAATGCCGGAGGTCCACTTACTGCGCGCAATGAATGTACTCCAGGAGCGCAGTGAAACAACGATTGTGTACTTCACCTTTGAAAATATCGATCTCGAGTTCACCTGTTATCTTCGACTTGGTCATGAACAACAGTCGATGGAACCGGACTACGACTCCCTCTGTCAAAACATGGGACTCAGCCAGCATCCGCTCCGTAATCCCTTGTCGATTTATGGTGAAGACCTGATGGTCGTCGAGGACCGGCCATGAACAAGGGTTTCGAATATCACGGTGACAAGTTTGAGACTCTGAATGCGATTCAACTGCCGCGGGTGGCAAGAAATGTCGGCATCGGTCTGGTCTTTCTTTTCATTGCGGCTTCCGTCTTTCTGATCTACGTGCCCTGGGTGCAAACCGCTTACGGCGTTGGATCGGTCACCGCGCTCAATCCCAATGATCGAATGCAGGAAATCAACGCCTTTGTCTCAGGGCGTATCGCCGAGTGGTATGTGCGAGACGGGTCCCGCGTGAAATTCGGTGACCCGATCATTAAGATTGTTGACAACGATCCCCAGCTTCTTGAGCGGCTCCAAGCAGAGCGTGAACAGGTTGTCGCCAAGCTGATGGCAGCCGAAACGGCTTTGGAAATAGCTCAAATTGACAAGCGTCGCATGGAGCGCCTTTTTGATGAGGGCCTGTCGGCACGACGCGAGTTCGAACAGGCGAGAATACGCGTCGAACAGTTGCGGTCCGATGTGGCTCAGGCCGGCGCTGAACTCACCCGCGTCGACGTGAACCTGTCACGCCAGTCGGTGCAGATTGTGCGCGCACCCCGCGACGGAACGATCCTGCGGGTGAACGCGGGTGACGTGGCTACCTTTATCGACGTCGGTCAGGCGATCGCGACTTTTGTGCCAGACAATGCCAAGCGGGCGCTTGAGATCTACGTAGACGGTCGCGATATCGCCCTCGTGCGCGAGGATGCTTTGGTACGGATTGAGTTTGAAGGGTGGCCGGTGATACAAGTGAGCGGCTGGCCCTCTGTGGCGGTCGGAACTTTCACCGGCAAAGTGCTCGCCATCGATCCGACGGCGCAAGCGAGCGGACGGTTTCGTGTCTTGGTGGAAGAGGACGCGAATGCCAGCGCTCCTTGGCCTGACCGGCGTTTTGTGCGTTTCGGATCAAAGGCCCGAGCCTGGGTGCTCCTTGAGGAGGTTGCCGTCGGCTATGAGATTTGGCGGCAGCTCAACAACTTCCCGCCAAATTTTCCCGTCCAGGGTGATGCAATCACCACTCCTGTTGCGGGGAGCTGAGCGTGCGGAATTTTGGCTGGATCATGGGCATGGCGCTGGTGCTGTCGGCGCGAGCCGATATCGCGCCATCACCGGATCCGCTCCTCCCGATGGATGTGTTGGAATCGTCGGAGCAACACTTCCCCTCCATTCTTAAAGCGATCGCAGAGCGCCAGGTTGCCCAGGGCCGCGTAACAGAAGCCTTAGGTGCTTTTGACCTGGTATTTTCCTCCGAGGGTTTTGATCGCTTCGAAGGTTTCTACGACGGTATCGCAGTCACCAATAAGGCCGTCAAACCGTTGCGCGCCTTGGGCGCTCAGGTGTATGGGGAGTATTCGATCTCGAACGGCGACTTTCCCATTTACGAAGACGTGAACTTCACCAATACCGGTGGTACGGCGAAGCTTGGTTTCCTATTCAGTCTCTTTCGGGATCGAGATATTGACGCTCGACGCTTTGGCGAAATCGACGCGTCCCTCGCTTTACAGCAGGCAGATCTAGAAGTTTTGCTGACTAAGTTAGGAGTGCAGCAACGGGCACTGGCTGCCTACTGGGAGTGGGTGGCAACGGGGCAACAGCTGGCGGTTTATGAGAGTCTCTTGGAGATCGCCCTTGAACGAGAGAGCGGTCTTGAAACGGAGGTTGAGAGTGGCCGAAGAGCCGCTATCTTTCTGACCGAGAACAAACAGAATATTACCCGTCGGCAAACGCTCGCGACGGCGGCGCGTCGTGACTTCCTCATGGCGATCAACAAACTGGCTTTCTATTACCGTGATCCGGATGGAAACATCTTGGAGCCTGGTCGTCAGCGACTTCCCGCAGAGGCGCAACTCGATGTTTTCCCCGATGCTCCGAGCATGGGCAGCTTCGACGTGCCGGCAATGCTGCAAAACCGACCGGAGATTCAGATTCTGCAAACGGGCGCTGAGCGCGCCTTGCAGAAGATTGCGGTTTCTGAGAACGAACTCAAACCTCGTCTGGATTTTGGTGTTGAGGTAGCAGAAGGGTTTGGAGCAATCGGTGAGGGCGGAGTTTCTCGTGACGGCACCGACGCAATTGTCGGGTTCACCTTTGAGATTCCCCTGGAGCGGCGAAAAGCTAAGGGTAAGATCACGCAGGCGCGGGCGGAGCTTGAGGCACTACGCCGCGAGCAGCAGCAGGTTGAGGACCAAGTTGAAATTCAGCTGCGCAATATTTTGCTGGAGCTGCTCAACGCCAAAAAACTGATGGACTTAGCCGGTCGAGACGTTGAACTATCGGAGACCATGCGCCGCGCGGAAGTTCGCCGTTTTGAACAAGGAGCGAGTGACTTCTTTCTGGTCAATATCCGAGAAGAGACTGCCGCCGATGCGCGGGTGCGTTACTACGAGGCGTACCAGCGTACGCGGGTCGCCCAAGCCAACCTTGATGCAGCCGTAATGAACCTTTCCTCCCTTGGAATCAGCGAAGAGGGCTAACGGCTAACCGCTGAGCGCCTCGATCATAGACTGGATTGCTTCTTCGTTGTCTTCCAACACTTCGAAGAGCTTGTCTCCGTCCATCCGAAGTCTAGCCATCGCATCTAAGTCGCTGAGTTCGGTAGCGGCTTTGTTACCAGCGCGCGCAATTAAGTTCGAGACAAACAAGATATCGCTCAGTTCTGCAGCACCGATACGGTCTCGTTCCTTCAACTCCTGTTCGTCTACCGCAACGGCGATGTCCTCGGGGAACTTCCAGGATTCCACAATCGCTCGAGCAACGCCGCAGTGCCATTGGGCGACCAGTTGCTCAAGTGCTGGTCTGTCGGTAAACAGCTCCGGGTGATCAGCTGATTTCATGAAGATGTAATACCTGCCGACCGAATGAAGCAGGCCTGTGAGCATCGCAATATCTGGTTTTCCGATGTAGCGGCTCTCTTTTGCCAGAACATAGCAAAGCGATGCGACCTTAACGCTGTGCTTTCTAAGCGCTGTAAGATCGTTAATACATGCGCTCCCTGGAGGCGCCTTGAACGCCTCGCGGGCTGCGAAGGAAACCGCCGCGTTTTGCACCATATCCATGCCGACGCGAGAGATTGCCGTCGCGATGTCGGCAACTTCGATCGGGCCGCGCCTCATCATTGCGGAGTTCGCCATTCGTATGAGCCGAGCGGCCAGTGCCGGCTCCGACGCTACGATTGCACTCAGCTGCTGAATGTCTGAGTCGGGGTCGCTAACGCACTCTTGGACCCGCACCGCGGTATCTGGGAATGGAGGGAGCTCAAACTCACCCGCCGCGAGTTCCATGCCCAGCTGTTTTACAAATTCGAAGGCTGCACTGCTCATCGCCAAATCTGCCTGGTCTGCTCAAGAATTACCGCGCGCATATCTTAGCAGCGAAAGCACGTATCAAAAGAAGTCTTGACCAGAAGTTGAGTAAGTATCTTTGCTGTAATTATGTCTAGAAAAATCACATAAAAATGCGAAAAACACCTGTAAATATAGATCTAAACTGCGCTGTGTATATGGGTAAGCAAATCCTTTATTCAGCAAATAGCAGAAGATTTTTTTCTCGGGCATCTAAGCAAAAGCAAGGCGCCCGCCAAAAGGATACCAGTAGGTGGTGAAGGGACCTCAGCCGGCGGTAGTGTCAAGCCTGGCCAAAGACCCGGTGTGGGCTGATCCGCAATCCAGAACGCTGGGTTGCTGCCATCGCCAGAGCCGGTGAGTCGTTGCAGTGAGTCGCCCAAGCCATCCGCTGTCCTTGGCCAAGCAGCGCTGTCGTCGTAGCGAAGGTCAAACACGCTTGTCGCATCCCGGCGGCTAAGCGCTATCCGTTCGCCGGAATTACTGAGCGCTCCTGAGTATTCCACTAGCGGAATACTCAACACGCTGAGAGACGGAAACGCCGAAAAAAAACCTTGCGTATCGCTGACCGCCACCAGCGACTCACCGGGATCGAGTAAGCTATCTGAAGTAAACGCGAAATCCACGCCGGCAACGAATTCGTAGCCGCTAAGATCAATGCGGTCAGCGCCGATATTGGTTAGCTCCAAGAACTCGTCAAGATCTCTACCGCTTCCCGGTCCGTTGTAGTGGATCTCTGTTAAGACCAGCGATGCGTTGCTGTGAATTGAAACGAGCAGCAATAGCAGCACCATAGCTGCGCGTCTGCCGATCGGCATCCTCTGTAAAACACGCAGTGTGGGGTTGCTAGAGGTTGCCTTTGCTGCGACCGCGAATAGGCGTATTGCCACGGTAGTCTCCCTGAAAGTCTATGACAGTAAATCCTGCCAAGCCCTTAGGTTTGCGCCGACATCACCTTTGGTTACTTTCAATCAATAAGCGGCACGGCGCTCAGAAAAGCCGGAAATTGCCTCTGGGGCGAGAGATTCAGCCGCTGCAAATCGGTGTGCGTAGAGCGCCGCGTGTCCTGTGTTAATGCGACTGTTAATTGCCCCTTGCTACACATCAAGTGATAGAATAGTATCACTTATATGAAAACTGAATTAGTTACAACCCTTAAGCGCCAGGCCACCAAAATCCTGTCAGAGCTTCATCAGTCTAAGGAGCCCGTGCTCATCACGGAGCACGGAAAGCCATCAGCCTATCTTGTGGATTTTGAAGATTATGAGTCTCTTCGGCAAAGGATGCAGATTCTAGAAGGCATTGCTCGCGGCGAATCTGCCGCGCTGGAAGGCAGAGTCCTAAGTCATAGTGAAGCGAAAGCCAAAATGAAGAAATGGCTGAGCTGATTTGGACCGACCCAGCTTTATCAGATTTGGTTGAAATTGCTGAGTATATTGCTCTTGAAAATCCTGCGGCGGCACGCAATTTGGTTCAGCAGGTGTTCTCTGCTGCTGAACGCCTTGAGCGGCATCCAAAATCAGGAAAGATGCCGCAAGAGCTGGGAGATAGCCGCTATCGTGAAATCGCGGTTGGCCCTTGTCGTATCTTCTATCGCCATACCAAAGGTAAGGTACTGATCCTGTATGTCATGCGAGGCGAGCGAGAGCTTCGAAACTTGCTGCTCGAAGACCGGGATGAGCGGGGCAATTAACATGAACCAGCAGTACGCCCTTACCGGGCCGGACGGCCAAACCGCTCTTTAGTTCGTCCACCGCTGCGGTGGGCGTTAGTGCTCTGGCTGTAGCACAAGAGAAGAGGGAAGAATGTCGCCTTTCTTCCCATATCCGAACACGCGGAGTTGAGCCGCAGCGAGTGACCACATTCGGCGAGCCTGGTTTGGGGTCAGTGCTTCTTGCCACTCACCCACGATGCCACGTCGAGTCACGTGCGGGGACTCTTCGTTGGGTGGAAGTTGGCTATTCACCCGTTTGAAATCGGTTTGTTGCTCAATTTTTTCAATTACTTCGATACTTGCGTCGAGCCCCAGCTTGTTAAACAGTGCTCTGCAAATACCAGGAAAATTCGCTTTAAAGTCTTCATAGCGAATAATAAGAACATCGCCTGCTTGCGCGTGCTGCGCCAATTTTGCTGCTCTTACCGCCCATCCCAGTAGTCTTCGGCTCATACTGGTTCTCGCCACCTGCCAAGGAGCTTCCTGCTCACGCATTAAGGCTTCGTAGTGGCCCGCGGATACTGCTGCATCTCGGCCGTCTCTGATAATGATTAAGGCGGTTGTCGCTGGCGCGATTGCCCTGAGTTTGGCGAGGTTTGGCAACTGATCCGCCGCTTTGTAAGCGACCAACGTACCTTCCTGAACCTGCTTCGCTGATGCTTGGTAGAAGCGGGACGGTGCGCTTTCAACAGCCTTAATGTTCCTGATCTCTTCCATCAGGCGGATAAGGTCTGCTCTACGGAAGTTTACATAGCCGAGGGCTTTCGTATGTTCTGTAGCGTTTATCAATGGAGCATCACTTCGCCGCACCGAGGTAGCACTCCATTCAAGCAGCTGGTCCAAGATTTCCTCGGAAGGCAAATCCGCAAGGGTGAGCGCTCGTCGTTGCA
>JBCCQO010000030.1:0-15490 GCA_039024595.1 Pseudomonadota bacterium
CGCGGTCGTGACCACGACCAAGGAGCTCAATGTGCAAATAACGACCGTGTCGATAAATGGTTCGAGTAGCGATACCAAACCCTCCGATGCTGGCCGGTTTGTTTGCACCGCCGAGTGGGCGATCGAGGCCGAGCCAATACCCGCTTCATTGGAAAACAAGGCACGCTGAAAACCGACGATCATGGCACCGATCGCGCCACCGGTCGCGCTTTCAACGCTGAACGCGTTACTGAGGATGAGTTGTATGGCTCCAGGTATTTGTTGATAACTCATCGCAACGATCAGCGAAGCCGACAGCACGTACAGCAGCGCCATCAATGGCACCAGCAGGGATGCAACTCGTGCTATCGAACGAATTCCACCCAGGATAACGGCGCCCACGGACAAACCGATTGCCAAGCCAAACAACCATCCTTTATCGGCGAAAAAGCTCTGCTCGCCGCCGGTGATTACAACGAACTGCACATAGGCCTGGTTGGACTGGAACATATTGCCTATGCCTAGACAGCCCACAACAAGTGATACCGCGTAGAAAGTCCCCAGGATTCTACCCAGAGTAGGCTTGCCTCGATTGGCTAAACAGCTCTCTAGATAGTACATGGGGCCGCCGGATACGGACCCGTCTGGGTTGATTTTGCGGTACTTAACGCCAAGAGTGCACTCAACCAGCTTCGTCGACATCGACAGAAAGCCCGCAAACACGAGCCAGAACGCTGCCCCGGGACCACCTATCACGATTGCCACCGCGACACCGCCGATGTTACCGACCCCAACAGTGCCTGATACCGCCGTAGCAACGGCTTGGAAGTGAGATATTTCGCCTTTGGCTTCGGGGTCGTGATAGTCACCTCGAACGTGGCGAATGGCTTCCGCAAAGCCCCGTATGTTGATAAAGCCCATATAAAAAGTGAAGAACACCGCCGCGACCGCGAGCCAAAGCACGATCAGCGGAAACGGTTGACCGAAGAGGTCGACAGGAAAGAAAACGAACCCGGCCAGCGCATCAGCTAGTGGTCGCGCAAAACTTTCTACCTGCTGATCAAAGCTGGCTGCCGATACATTGGTCGAACTGCCTGTTGCTAGCACGGTCGCGAGCAATGTAAGGAGCCTAGTTGGGAACGGCGTCAGGAGCTTTTTCCGGAGCACAGTCGGAAGCAATGCGGGGAGCCTTTTCGACAGCGCACTGGCTGCTCTCGCGGCAAAGGAAAACTTCAAAAGGAACACTCTTTTAATTGTGTTCAGGCCATGCTCGCACAGGCCTTGAGGAGTGCCAAGCTAATACCCCCTAAGCCAGGCGGGCGATGGCGTACGGTCTGTAAACGGGCGCCGCTCTGCTATCCTGCGCTCCAAATAAGTTAAAAGCAGAGACCACAGTATGAGCGAAGACCGGGCAGCACCTCAGTCGCATTACGGCGACTTCCAAATGGAGATTTATCTAGGAGGCCTGCAAGGGGTCGTACCGAAGTTTCCTGTTAATTTCGCTGAACTCGTCGAGCGCGCCACCGCAGCGCTCTCTCCCGATGTGCTGAGCTATGTACAAGGAGGGTGCGGAGACGAGGTCACACAGGATCGTAATGCGACGGCCTTCAGCCACTGGGGCATTGTTCCGCGAATGCTGGTGGATACTTCAAAGCGTGATTTGTCGATCGAACTGTTTGGCGACACCTTACCCAGCCCGGTCTTTATGGCACCGGTTGGAGTGAACGGTATCTGCACCCAGGACAGACATGGGGATATCGCGGCGGCGCAGGCATCAGCACTCTCTGGCGTACCCTTTACCGCCTCTACGCTCGCGAACGATCCGCTCGAAGACGTAATTACCCACAGTGGTACTACGCCAGCCTACTTTCAGTTGTATACGCCCAAAAATCGCGAGTTGGCCTTAAGCCTCATTCAGCGCGCGGAAAGCGCCGGCTACAAAGCAATCATAGTAACGCTGGATACCTGGGTGACTGGATGGCGGCCAAGAGACCTGCGAGCGGCGAATTTTCCACAGCTTCGTGGACATGTCCTAGAAAACTATTTCTGTGACCCAGTATTTCGCAGCCTTCTGAGCAAACCCCCGGAAGAAGACATCGCCAGTGCAATTCTTACCTGGGCCAGTGTCTTTGGTGAAGTTCTGACCTGGGACGACATGTCTTGGCTGCGCGAAGCGACCCAGTTACCGATCGTGCTAAAAGGTATTTGTCATCCAGAGGATGCGCGCCGTGCGGCGGACGCAGGGATCGACGCCGTCTATTGCTCAAATCACGGAGGTCGCCAGGCCAACAGTGGTATCGCTACTATCGATCTCCTGCCAGGAGTGGTGGAAGCGGTCGGCTCCGTTCCGGTGCTGTTTGATTCGGGGGTGCGTTCTGGCACGGACGTGGTAAAAGCAATCGCCCTTGGGGCGACCGCCGTCGGGGTGGGAAGGCCTTATACCTACGGCTTGGCGCTAGGTGGGGCAGAAGGCGCGGCACACGTTCTGCGCTGCATACTCGCAGAAGCAGACCTATTTATGGCCGTTAATGGATTCCCGACACTGCAGCATCTCCGAGAGGCGGGTGCGCAACGGGCGGAAGACTGACTGGGAGTCGAGCTGCCAGTGATTAATACTCGTCGCGCATAGACTTTTTTTGTTATCGACGGTCGCGTTGACAAGCGGGCAAATTGATAACAGGATTTATAGGCGTAACCGAAGCAAAATTATATCTCCGGGTTTATGAGAGTCTTCTGAAGATATTGTTGCTCTGAGAACATGCAAGGTAGTCTGAACGCGTCTGAGAAAGTCTGAAGGAACGGCAAATCGGCTTCACCAATGGGTCGGCACTAGCTTATGGATAACGATCAAGAAGAGAGCGGCGGTAAGGAAGAGAATAGCGGTAAGACGGTCGTCTGCTACGTCTGTCGAAAGTACTTCCTAGACATTGACTGTACTGAAACCGAATTTGATGGGTTCATTTGCCACGAGTGTTCCGGTGAAAAGCCTGTAGCAGCCGAAACGGAACCACAAGAGCCGCAAGGCACCGCGCCAAAGACGGCTCCCGAAAAGACGAAAGATAAAGCAGAAGGCGCCGGATCCGACGCCAAGAGCGAATCCCTCATGGCGCCTGGCCTTGAGTGGATGATCATCGCCGTCTGTCTATTTGTGATTGTCATCCGTCTCGCTACGACCTACGGCGGCGGCGAGGAAAAACTTGAGCTTGCGTCGCAACGACCAGAAGACATTGCTACCTATTGCCTAGATGTGCTCGATTCCATGGAGCGGAAAGGCGCGAGCGTGTCGGTAGAATCGGTGAGGGATGCTTGTTTCCCGCCACTTGAAGTCCAAGCGGATGAGCGTGGCATTGTTGTTACCGCTCCCGATCCAGACTTTTACGGTTACAGCGAAATTCTGATCGAGTCTGAACCGACTGTGCTTACAGTGACGGAGTGAAGTACTCATGCCTTTAACTGATGCGAAAATTTCCAGTCCATACAATTCTCAGGCGGGCTTTACTCTGATCGAGATGATGATGGTTATCGCTATCATCGGTGTGTTGGCCTCCATCGCGATGCCCATGTACGGGAACTACGTCACCAAAGCACGGCTGGTAGAGGTCACCGCGTTCATGGGGGAAGTTCGAACGGCGATCATGGCGGAGCGCGCGGCTTCCGGTGAGTTTCCAACAGAAGTTAACGGCTCCCAGTCACGTATCGCTGCGAGGCAGACGGGGCAACCCCGGGTTCGTCGGCGCGATTCACGGGTTCGACCGCAAGGCGGGTTGATCACTGAGTACTACTACGAGTACAACCCCAATCGCGACTGGGCTTACGTGGCGGTTCGCCTTGACTCTGAATTGATTCCCGATTGTCGAGGGAGATGCATGCTGCACATGGGAGTCGCCGCCGTCGGTGATGGCTTTGAAACCTTCTGTGGTCGATGGAATCAGGCGTTTTGGCGGAATCCTTTTCCACCGAGCGTGCTGCCGCTGGACTGTCGCAGTGAAAGTGTAAACCGCGATCTCCGCAGAGCAACTCGACGGCGCAGGTAACTTTTGCGTCGGTCCGGAGGAAAGCGAGGCTGCATTCATCCGCCTAGCCTTCCATCCGCGTAGTGTTCGACCGCTTAGTCTTCTTCCAGACCGTAGACTGTTTCTTCGATTAAAAAGTCGACTACACGGACGAGCGCTTCTTCTTCGCTAGCACCATCGGCAATTGCCGCTTTGTAGATTTCTATCTGCTTTTGTCCGCTCGTTCCTCGCGCCGTTATTTGTCGAGCCTGTTCCACAAACTCCATGGAGCCGAGGTCCTCTGCATCGTCTCTCACCATTTCTGAGAGCTCGGTAATAAGCTGTGAAAACTCGGACAGACGGCCTTTGCCGAGATCGATGAGGCTGCCTTTCACACCATGGCGCTGGGCAAGCCACCGGTTTTCCTTGATTAACATCGTTGGATACAGGCGCCAGCGGAGATTTCGCCGACGCAAGCGGACCATATGTTTAAGGATTGCTTGATAGAGAGCAGCGACGGCGACGGCGTCAGAAACACGCGTACATACATCGGTGATGCGCATTTCTAAGGTAGGGTAGTGTGCCGATGGCCGCACATCCCACCAGATTTTCGAAGAATCGTCTAAGGCGCCAGAGGCAATCATCCGTTCCGTGAGACGCTCGTAATCGGAGTAGCTTTCGAACCGGTCGGGAACACCGGTGCGTGGCATGCCATCAAACACCGTGAGCCGAGAGGAGAGCATGCCCATATCCTGCCCTTGCCAAAAGGGCGAGGACGTCGACAAAGCAAGCAGATGGGGTAAGAAGTAGCTGACCTGATTCATCAGATCGATTCGCAGATCAGGACTTTCGATACCTGCGTGCACGTGCATACCGCAAATCAGCATCCTTCGCGCCGCTCCGCCCATATCCCGGGCTAGGTCGTCATAGCGCTCCTTGGGTGTGTGTTTTTGCTTTTCCCAGTCAGCAAAAGGATGGGTTGATGCGGCGATGATGCGCAGCCCATGTTCCTGGGCGATTCTGGATACACAACTGCGCAAACGCTTCAGTTCCTGCTCGGCTTCCGTGATATCTCCACAGACCGGGGTTCCAATTTCAATCTGACTTCTAAGAAACTCACTGGTAACGTGCTTTCCAAGGCACTTCTCGCAATCATCGAACAACGCTTGAGGAGGGTCGATTGCCAGGTCTCGAGTATCTGGATTGACAAGCAGATACTCCTCCTCTATTCCCAAGGTAAGCGAAGGGTTCAATGCATCCATAGTCATCGGCGACGCAGCCACTCAATCCTGCTTGCACCTAAGGATCTAATGTTCTGCCACCCTTGTCTATGGAGAGGGTGTTGAAAGGTCAGCGAAAGGTCCGCGAGAGGTCAGCGAGAGGTTCGCGAAAGTTCAGAGATAAATCCGAGTACGCTCAGCGGATCGCTTCACTTAAAGAATCGCAAACTGTTCTAAGGAACGCGATGGCGGCGAGGTGCTATCTCCATCAGTCCTCTAAGCTAGCAGCTTAACGGCAGCTCCTAGATAGCCTTGACGGGTGGCGAGTTCGGGGAGCTTAGCTTGCGAACACATTCAGCGCGGCTTGGTCGAAGTTTCCTAAGGAAGGAAGCGCATTGTTAAGCTCTCCGTTGTTAAGACCGAACCAGCTACCAAGGGGAGCTGCAAACTGTTCTACCGAGTAGGCGGGTATGATTCGACCACCTCCGGCATCAAGATCGTGATCAAGGACTGGAGGTGTGGGCGTGCCGAAAAGTTCACCGCCGGTCACCGCACCACCGGTCACGATGTGATGACCACCCCAACCATGGTCCGTGCCGTCACCGTTCACCGCTAGCGTTCTTCCAAAATCGGATGCGGTGAAGAGCGTTACGTTCTGATGCATGCCGATCTCACGCATTGCCGCATTGAACGCGCCTAGCGCGCCGTCTATACCGCTTAGCAAGCGAGGAAGACTATTGGCCTGGTTATCATGGGTGTCAAAGCCTCCCATTCCGACAAAGAAAATTTGTCGGGACACTCCGAGTCGATCCTTAATTGCAATCGCGTCAGCGACGCCTTTGAGTTGACCTCCCAATTCGCTGGCGGGGAATTCAGTCGTTACCCCTGGGGCACCTGCTTGGGCGACGTTGTAAGCGCTGTTAGTCTCAAGCGCATTTCGGAAAGCATTCTGCATATCGCGGCGGATCAGGTGGCTACCGCTAAAGTTATCCCCTCTTAGGTGGCGCTCCAAAAGGGAGCGGAAGTCTGCCTGTTCTTCATCGAGATCGCTTAAAAGGAATATGTCCGCGGCTCTACCTCCGCTAACAAGGTAGGGAAACGCGCGGCGACCGGTGAGGAAAGGCCCGCCACCGACAGAGGAAATAGTCGAAAACGCTAGCGCATTGGCGCTGGCGCTTTCACTGAGTACCGCATCAGCGAATAGACCACCCCATCCAAATTGAGCCCCTTCGGGTGCACTGGCTTGCCAGGTGGCCTGCTGATCGTTATGGGAAAACAATCGTGGCGGCAGACGCACCGACTGATCTAAAAAACTCTGGCGGGTAACGGGTTCTATCAAGGGGCCTACGTTGGCCACCAGTGACGCATCTCCCGCATCAAATAGTGTTTTTAAGTTGGGCATCTCCGGAGGAAGCGCCCAGACCTTGTCACCCGGCCGGGCGTTGCTAGGTGTTAACGGCAGTAGGGACTCCCTCGCTCTGGTCTGCCCCTGAATTCGTAATAAGGTTTGTCGTTGGCGCTCAAATTGGCGATAGTCTTCTTGGTCATAGGGAATCAAGAAATCGTGGTTGTCTAGACCACCGAACAAAAATACGCAGACAAGCGCCTTATAGCCGCTGCTGTCCGCTGCCATTGCAGAGAGCGCTGAACCACCGAGACCAAACTGGGTGCCGGTCAGGGACAGGGCGCTGAGTTGCTTCAAAAAGTCTCGTCTTCGCACGGGCACTTTTTTCTCCTTCAATTTTAGCTAGTAGTGGCGTCTTACCGGCTACTTTTGAACTAGGTATTCTGGCGCGGTCATCAACATGAGTACCGCAAAAGTGACTCGCAGCAGGCGGCCCTCGTCGTCAAGATTAGGACCGGGAGCCACCTGAGTGATGAGCTCTACGACCGCGTTTCTCGTAGCTTGCTGAAGTTGGCCTGCAGTGAGCAGCAAGTCTAGGTGCGCAACCAACTCGTCTGGCCTGTCGGCCAGATTCCGCTCGCGCTGATAGTTGGCGACGAACGCTCTTCTTGCAGCGTCTTCGTCGAGGAAGAGATTTACTTCCTCAAAAATTTCGCGCAATTCTTCCACCTCTTCGCCCTCGGCTTGCACGCCGAAGATGAAGAAACTCATAACGTTCACGTAACCCGGATTGGTGGATGCGTTTACGATTTGCAACTCGGGGACCGTCAGGCCGGCACCGCCGGAGATAGACCCAGGCGCCAGATATCCCGGTCTATAGAAGTTGAAGACGGAGCGAGAGCGGTAGGGATGTTGCCCAAGAAGCTCATTCGGCAGCAAGTCGTAAAGAATCGGTACCAGCTCTGGTTGAGAAGCATCGACTTCGAAGGATCGCATCCATTGAGTCAAACGTAGGATAGGCTCCCGAGGTTTACCGAAGGTGGTGCTTTCGTCGACGGTGAGACCGTGTGCCTCCGGTGAGAACAACACGGCGGCTAGCGTCGCGCTGAGATCACCTTTGCGCCCATCACCTACGGCGGTGTTGTCTGGAAGCACATAGCGGCCAATGTTGAAGGCCTCAGCGACTTCTTGCACGTAGCGCGGAGTTGGGGCGCTGCTGGTAAAGCGCTGGATCAACTGCCGACCGACGAATGGGCCAACGTTTGGATGAGCCATGATGTGGTCGAGGGCCATGGTCACACTTTCGATTCCTGAAGTGCCTTCTGGAATCGTCAACCCTAGGAATGTCTTCTCCCTCGGCGAGTGCTGATCCTCAAAAAGCGTCATGGGTCGCGCAAGGGCGACGCTGATCAGATCACCATCATCATCTACCTCGTCAGGCTCGGCGCCAAAGTTAAGGCCGGTGAATACGCGAGCGAGGCCCGTAATGTCCTGATTATCGTAAGTCTCAATCGGTGCGCCATCTGCGCCCCTTCTGAGCGTGCCGTCACTATTGAGTTCTACCAGTCCGATCGTGAAGAGTTGGAGGATTTCCCGGGCGTAGTTTTCATCCGGCATTCGACCGGTGCTGTCGTCGGCGGGAAGATTGCCCGCATAGGTAAGGTAGTGACCCATAGCCGGTGAGAAGGTGATTGCTTCCAGCAGCTCTCGATAGTTGCCAAAGGCATTTCTTGCGAGCACATCGATGTAGTAATTGATACCAGACGGGACATCCGTCAATAGCTCTCCACCGAAATCGGAAGCGACCAAGATTTGCGATAAGGCGAAAACCATACGCTGTCTCAGTTGATCGGGAGCCGTAATGGCGTGGCGCCAGAAGCCCATCGTGTTTGGGGAAAAAGGCAAAAATGTATCTTCGTCGATTCGATTAACGTACTCGTCAAATACCGGTCGAAGGAGCGTGGCTTCGAGAGACAGTTGTTCCAAAAACCATTGCTCGGCGCTAGTGCCGGTCAGGCGTTCTATATCCGCCAAGGTCGCTCCGAAAGTGGCGATCGATAGGAATCGAGAGGTGCTGAACCGGTCTTGAAAAACGACAGGTGATTCAGCGGGTGGTGGTGCGGTAGGGGGTTCCGGTGTCGGCTCGGGTGTTGGTCCGGGGTCTGGTGTAGGAGCAGGGGAGGGTGCAGGCGGTGTGATGGGCTGCATCGGCGCTGGACCGGCGATCGGGTCCGACGGAATGGCGCCAGCCCCGGATCCTCCGCCTCCACCGCAGGCACTCAGGGTGAAGGAAACCGCTAGGACGAATGCTAAGTGTGTGTTTTTAACACCAGAGTGTATGAGCGTTTTTTCATCTCGGGGAGCGCCCAAGAGCATCGGGAAGCTTCGTGACTGCATGGTTTGTGCGCATCTACTGTGTCTGCGTTGCTAGTGATGTTAGAACAAGTTGATGCTTAGCTGCCTTACAAAGACCGGTCTAAACTCATACAGATTTGTATGGTGCACTACCGGGAACCGATCCGCTTCGGCTCGAAGGGATACGGACTTCAAAGACCGCACCGCGCGTGTCGCTGCGTAGATTCACTGTGCCGTGATGCAGTTCGGCTATCGCTCGGACAATGCTGAGCCCCAAGCCATTGCCTGAGGCTTGCCGGCTAGCATCGAGTTGAACAAAGCGTTCGAACAGTACCTCTCTTAATGGTTCGGCGATTCCCGGGCCATCGTCTCCGACGATCAGAAGTAGCTCTTCGCCAGATCGCTGCAGCTGCAACCAAGCATTAGCTCCATCGCGGGCGTGCTCACCGATGTTTTCCAATAGGTTAATGACAAGTTGCATCAGAAGATCTGGATCCCCATAGGCTAGTAGGCCCTTGGCGATATCGCAGTTCAGTGTTTTGTCCATCTCGGCCAAAACCGGCGAGAAGCTTTCCACGAGGTCCGTACACAATGTTGAAAGATCGACCAGAGTGAACGCCGAGCGTCGGGCGCCGGCCTCTATCTCTCCAAGCCTCAACAGCGCGTCGAGCGTGCGCTGGAGGTTGGCGATGTGTTCCCGTGAGCGCTCTAGATGTTCCGTGACTAGATCAGGGTTTGCGATGTCTCGTTCGATGAGCTGGAGGCGACCATCAATGTTTGAAACGGGCGTCTTCAAATCGTGAGCGACACCGACTGACACGTTGCGCATATTGCGAGTTAAGGTGGCAACCCGGTCTAACATTCCGTTAAACGCCTTTGCCAGTTGATCAAATTCGTCGCCGCTACCCTGGCGCGGTACTCGTTTATCAAGCGTACCCTCTCCGACAGCCGCGGCCGTATCGGCAAGCGGCTGGAGACGATTCTTTACCGCGCGCTGCAACCAAAAGGCTGTTAAGACGCTCAGTGGTAGCAGCGTAAAGAGTAGAACGATGGTGGAGAAGAGTAACGGCTCCGCCCAATCGATTAAGATCTCCGGGTAGAAACGCGCAATAATCAGGGAGTGCTCGTCGTCAAGAAACAGCCGATAGGAAATGATCTCATGGTCATGAAGGTCCTCGTGATCTAACTCAGCATCACCCCATTCCCAATCAGCGTAAAGATACGGATAGCCCGCGGCGGTGAGGTCTTCCGCTTCTAATTCTTCTTCACTCTCGTCTTCTAGGCTCTCTGGCGCCAACTCTGCTGTTAGTGAGTTGCTGTTGCGGGCACGGAAGTCTTCATCCTGCTCGTCTTCGAAGAATCTCTCATCCTCATCCATTCGACCTCTATCGTTCGTCCAATCCTTGAGGTCAGTCAGCGGTTCACCGACAAGCCTAAATATGAACTGCTCTTCTTCCAGCGCAAAGTAGAGCCAGTCTGGATGCCAAATAAGCTCGTCTTCCAGCGCTATGTCCTCGGCGATCCGAGCCAGACCACCACGGGCAAAGCGGGCCGCCGCTGACTCCGCTTCTAATGAGATGAGCGCTTTCTCTCTTTCTAAAACTTGAGCGCGCCAGAAAAAGAAAACGCTCCAGCAGAGACACAGCAGCACCAGTAAGACACCGATAGAGCTCGAGAGAACAATTCGAAACACTGAGGATCGGAACATGCTAGCGGGGGCCGTCGATCAGGTAGCCGGAGCCTCGCACCGTTCGAATCAGTTCTTGTCCATAGGGCTTATCAACTTTCGACCGCAGGCGGCTGACGTGGGTCTGCACGAGAGAGGTTTTTGGATCGAAGCTATAGCCCCAAACTTTTTCTAAGAGCATCGTTCGCGTCACAAGCTGACCGACGTTCATCATAAGATACTCAAGAATTCGGTACTCGCGCGGCATCAGGTCCAGCCGAGCTCCTTCACGGGTGACTTCCTGCGTGGTGCGGTCCAGGATTAGATCGTGCACGATCAGTTGATGTTCTTCGTTCTGTAGCGGTTTGCGTCTGCCTAGGGCGCGGATACGTGCGTACAGCTCGGCAAAAGCAAAAGGCTTGACCAGATAGTCGTCGGCGCCAGCGTCGAGTCCGTTCACGCGATCATCGATACCCGCTAACGCCGTCAGCATGATGATCGGCGTGTCTATGTGTGTTTCACGAAGTACGCGAACAGCATCCAGTCCATCCATGCCAGGAAGCATGCGATCGAACACGATAGTGTCGTAACTCTCTTGCGTCGCGGCGAGCAGGCCTTCGCGTCCGTCCGTGACGTGTTTGACTGCGTCACCGGTCTCTCGCAATCCGCGGCAGATAAACTCCGCCGTTTCAAGATCGTCTTCTACTAGCAGGATATTCATGACGACTACAGCCTAGCGGAATCAGTCAGAGTTTAGTTATACAGTTCTGTAAGAGTCTATGATTCAGCGTCCGCTGTCCTGTTGCGACCTCCGCGACGAATCCATCCCGAGTAGGCTATTCGCTCGCCCCGATAGCGTTCTAGAGGCGCGAGCGGATAGCGGTCAAAGCGTACAGGACGTAGACCAAGAAACTGGAAGCCCTCTAGCGACGGGCCAAAGCAGGCGGCGAAGAAGCGCACGCCAGAGCGCTGCGCACGCCGGGCGGTTTGCGCGAAGTAGGGATCGTGAAGATCGCTGGGGCGCACAAACTGAGCGTCATCGCGTTGAACGGTAAACAGAACGCTGGCTTTGTTCCCCGCTTCAATAACCGCGGTGAGCTCATCCAAATGCTTCGCGGCTCTGGTGCTAACAGAATCGGGAAAGTACGCACCGCCGTCCGGATATACGAGGTGGCAGTTCTTCACCTCAAGATAGTGGAGTCGCTGCCCTTGAGTAAGAAGCATGTCGATGCGCGAATTATCACCGTAGCGAACCTCCCTGCGGAGAGACCTGAAGCGTCGTAATCCGGGAACCTTTCCCGCTCTCA
Organism: Pseudomonadota bacterium; assembly: GCA_039024595.1. Taxonomy (GTDB): domain Bacteria; phylum Pseudomonadota; class Gammaproteobacteria; order Pseudomonadales; family Halieaceae; genus Congregibacter. The sequence continues at coordinate 11,865 of JBCCQO010000030.1, forward strand.
CAATTGTTTCACCCAAATCATTCGGCAGGGACGTGTTCACTCCTATGTAGCGACCTTTTACCTTCAGCATTTCCAAGGTGTAGCGAAGCTTTCGCGGACTGTTTTCGGGCACCGTTGACACCCATGCTCTAGATCCTGGTCGTATAAGCCCCTCCATTCTTCCTGGATTCACGCAATGAGCTTCGATCGTTTTGCCATCGAGTGTCAGTTCGGCAATGAACCGGTCATAGCGGGCTCGAAATACAGCCGGTAGCAGCGGTCGTTTGTGAGGGATTAGCACCTTGCTAGTGTAACGTTCCAACGGATCTAAAAGCGTCTATTGGACAGCACCGTTTTTTCTCAAGGATCGTTTACTTGAGGCCCTTAATGCTTGGTCGCTGCGGCGCGTTTACTTAACTGTTCGGCGTGGTGGGTGTTGTGCTGGCAGGCGCATCAGTAGATGTGGAAGCGGCAAACCGGGTCACCTTTGGCGCAGCATAGCGTTTCCTCACAGCGCAGATCGTCGCTCACGATTTTCCTAAACAGCTGTTCAAATACGGATGCGTGCCAATGGCACACCGGTGCGTTTGATTTCTCTCCGCGCACAACGGGGTTGTCTAGAATGTCGATCACGACCGGAGCGCGCGATACGATTTCGACTCGCCCGGAGCCGGAAAAGGTCCAGGCGTAGTCCTTGATGATCTTCGCAAGGAGCGGGGCCGCGAGCCAGGGAGGCAACCGCTCCAGCACCAGCCTTGCGGCTTCTGGCATCCTCTTCGCAATAATATGATCACCGGTTTGGCGACCGGCTACTTCGACTATCTCCCTTGCCCGTGCTGGATAATGCTGGCGAAGGAGTTGGTGCAGCGACGCCGCCATCGATTCTTCAGCAAGCGTATCGCTCAAAGGAAGTTTATTGATTCCAGCAGCCCTTAACAGCGTGCCTCGTTCGGGAATGCCCAGTGTGTCGTCCAGTACGGGGACGAGATGCAGAATACTGTCCGGACCAATTTTGGCTTCATTTTTTTGCACCCGAGGTGAGCGATATACCTCCTGCACCTGCTTACGTAGGGTCCGTGGTCGACGCGGGTGAGCGAGGCTTACCATCTTTGGGGGCAGCCTGGCGTGATTGTTCGAGCTGGGCACTCCGTTGGACTTGAGGCGAAAATTCTTTTGGTCCACGTATAGGAGTGCCGCGTACCTCCCCAACGCTGGGCAAAGGAAAAGCCTGTTCGTTTTTCTTCCAACGCGCATTCCCGTCTATGAGGCTCGATTTTCTATAAACAACATCGATCGACAACAATGATCTTTGAGCCGAGGTGTCAGGATTACTCAACACTTTACAGTGTTGATAATAAATTACATATGTCAAGGTCGAATTGGCGGAAGGTACGTTTGTCCGGTTAGGCCGTGCTTCTGGAGAGCGATTTTATGGCCCGAAAACTGAAGCCGGCACTCGAGGCAGAGTTCATTGAGATGATGTTGCCCAGTGGCGGCCGCGTCGCTTGCTACAAAAGGGCAGGCGAGGGTCGGCCATTGTTGCTGCTTCACAGCATCAATGCAGCTCCCAGTGCCTTTGAAGTCTCACCTTTTTTTCATCAGATGAGTCTGCCACAGCCTCTTTATGCCGCAGATTTACCTGGGTTTGGTCTCTCGGACCGCACGGATCGGACTTATAGCGCTTCGTTCTACGCGCAGGCAATAATCGATCTCTGTGACGCCATCAACGAAGGGCCTATCGATGTTCTTGCGCTATCCACGACCTGTGAGCTAGTTGCTAAAGCGGCAAATATGGCTCCTCATTTATTCAACAAACTCATCATGGTATCGCCAACGGGGTTCTCTAGAAGAAAAGAACGCTCCGGCTCGGGCCAAGGAATTCTGAAAGTGTTACGCGCGCCACTCGTAGGAGAAACCTTGTTCCGAGCGTTACGCTCTCGTCCGAGCATCAACTATTTTCTCAACATGGCGTTTAAAGACTCCGCGCCGGAGCCAATGGTTGACTACGCCTATGCAACCGCCGCACAACCAGGAGCTCGCTATGCCCCCTTTTACTTTCTCTCAGGACAGCTGTTTGCCGCAGATGCTATCGGTGAGCTTTACTCTCAGCTATCTCAACAAGTGCTCGTGCTGTACGACAAAGACCCCAATGTGAGTCTGCGGCTGCTGGATGGTTTTGTGTCGGAAATGGGCAACTGGACTGCCTATCGTATCGACGACACTCGCGGCTTGCCCCATTTTGAGAAGCCGGAAGCCACCGAGGAGGCTTTGAAACGGTTTCTGTGACCCGCTAATGAGCGGTTTAAAAGTTATCAGTTGCTCAGCCGTCTCCTTACTCTCTCTACCCTGAACCCATACCCTCGCTCAGCGCTCACCACTCCTCGGCCGGATAGTGTAAGCTTATGTTTACACATTCAATGTAAGTCTTGAGTGAAGACTTCGGAAGTTGGGTACTCCCATGGCCAGAGCCTTTCCCTTTACCGCAATCGTAGGTCAGGAAGAGCTGAAGACAGCACTCCTCATTGCTACGGTCGATCCATCGGTGGGTGGGGTTTTAGCCTTCGGTGATCGCGGTACGGGCAAGTCGACAGCGATTCGCGCACTCGCCGCGCTGATGCCGAAGATACCGATGGTGAGCAGCTGCTCCTACAACTGTGATCCAGAGGCGTCGGATGATGGCCTGTGTGCCGATTGCATTAGCGCAAGCAAGCCCTATCCGATCAAACAGGCGCCCATCCCCGTTGTCGATCTGCCCCTCGGCGCCACCGAGGATAGAGTGCTCGGTGCCCTGGATCTTGAGCGGGCCCTGCACGAGGGCGAAAAGGCCTTTGAACCCGGTCTGCTGGCGAGAGCACACCGAGGTTTTCTGTACATCGACGAAGTCAATCTGCTGGAGGATCACATCGTCGATTCGCTATTGGACGTTGCCGCAAGCGGAGAGAACGTGGTCGAACGAGAGGGGCTGAGCGTTCGTCACCCAGCGCGCTTCGTACTGGTTGGTAGTGGCAATCCGGAAGAGGGCGAACTCAGGCCGCAGCTTCTGGATCGGTTCGGCCTATCAGTTGAAGTACTGACACCAAAAGAGCTGAAGCAGCGTGTGGACGTGGTTCGGCAACGCGATGCTTTCGAGCTGGATCCTGCGGCGTACATTAAACGGCAGGCAAGAAAAGAGTCGCGCGTACGTCGTCAGATTCAAAAAGCACGAGAATTATTGCCGAGTGTGGAACTTGCGCCCGATTTGCTTGAGCAAGCAGCTTCTTTATGTATTGCCTTGGGTACCGACGGCTTGCGTGGGGAGCTGACCCTGATTCGAGCCGCGAGAGCGAAAGCTGCGCTGGCAGGCGAGGACACCGCTACGCTCGCGGAACTGAAAAGCGTCGCTCCAGCGGTTTTACGCCACCGCTTGCGCAGAGATCCACTCGACGAGTCTGGATCGAGTGCGCGCATCGAGCGAGCTCTGGACGCATTACCCGTTTAGGCGTTGTGAATTTTTCGGTACAAATTGATCGCTGGAACGACGCTTGTTTGGCAGCTGCTTGTTTGGCGGTCGCGGGTCATGATCTAGGGGGGCTTCGTCTGCATGCGCGTGCCGGTCCGGTGCGCGATGTTTGGCTGGAGGAGTTTCGGAAGCTGATCAACCCTGCGAC
>JBCCQO010000031.1:0-15349 GCA_039024595.1 Pseudomonadota bacterium
CCCTTACACTCCTTGGTCGATGCCTTGGTCGATGTGTTGGTCGATGTGTCGGTTGAAGCCTTAGTTGACGCCTGGCTGTTCATCTCTTTGCCTATCTGTCCCCGTTGCCCTCACCGCAAACTTTCCTCGTGGTGATGCCTTCGCACGTTAACCTATCTGCTGGTTTTGTCGTTGGGTTTATACGCCTAGCGTTAAGCCCGTAATCATCAATAACTACAAGAGCGCCAGATAGGATTCTGTCGCCGCTTTTCTGCGCCTAGAGCGCTGTTCCGGCGATTCCTCAATGACTTTTTCGTCGGGAGTTACCTTAAAGACCGGCTGCCCTTTCGCGATGATGACTCCATCCGTATCAACGAGCACTTCATCGACCGTACCGGAGAACGGCGCATAGACCTTATTAAACATTTTCATGACTTCAACAATGTACAGCGGATCACCGGCGCTGAAGTGCTGACCCTTTTGCACGTAGGCGTCTGCCTCTGGGCTTTCGCGGCCGTAGAACATTCCACCGCTCGCCGCGACGATCTCGTCTGACTTAGCGACCGGCGGGGGCACCAGAACTTTCGCCATTCGATCCTGCAGTTCCGGATCCAACAGCCGCTCCGGAATCGTTATCGATAGGTCTTCGTTGACGTGAAGCGACGCAAAATTGGTTTGCTCACCAATCGCAGGCAAGAGCGCCAAAATACTGCAGCCGGATTGAAAGCCTCGATGAGCAGCGCGAATTTCAGCCCAGTTAACGCCTGCTAAATTGACATCCTCTGGTTCGACTGGATCATCCAACAGACTGCATAGCGAAACCCAATCGTCCGCCGGAAGATGGGCATGAACACTTTCGTAAAACGCGGTAGCAGATTCGAGTAGTTCGTGATCGTGAGACCAGATCATTTCCGCCGCTGCGCCGCCTTCTACATAATCCAGATTCAAAAAATGGTAGAGCTCAACGAGAAGGGATATTGGATTTTCGTTCCAACTGACGCGCCCGTTTAGCACGGTGTAGCTATCTCGATGAACGCTCAACCAGCCGCTGAGCAAATGCGGTTGAGAGAAGAGCTTTTCCATGGGTCGCAGAATAAGCGAATGCTTGAGTTCAAGCGTTTCGACAAGCGCTTGCCTGTCTTCCGCGGACACCGCCTGTGACTCCCGCTCTTCGATCGCCTGCCAGGCGTATTCCAGGTCAATACTCGCTGCTTGTTGGCGAAGCTCACCCACCGCCGTTAGGTAAGGCACTATGAATCGCGTGGTAGGCCTCGCGTTGATGTTGTTGCCAATAAACCAATTTACGAGGCCATAATGAAATTCAATGTTGGTTGCGAGATCTTTGCCACGCATCTCCGTTTGGCGAATCAACTCAGCCATTTTCTGATAGGTGTTCAGTCGAGACTCGCCAACGGTGAGCAAAAGGGCGATGTTCGAATCGTAAGCGCCCGCTAGCGCATACTTCATGAACACATCCGTGTCCGGGTTGTGCAGGCTGATGCCTTGATCGTCTCGAATCTCGCCCTCGCCTTGATCCGACCAGTACTCGATCACTCCGCCCGCATTGGGCTGGAGGGCCTGGTTGGTTGCATTAAGCCGGGCCTCTACGCTGTCATTGAAACGTTTGATCCGTTCCGGTTTCGGCAGCTTCGGGCCGTGAGCCGCCAAAAGCACCATTGCCTCTACCAGCGACTCCACAACGAAACAGTCATCTTTATTTTCCGGGTTAGTGAACTGTAAGGCATAGCAAAGCTCAGAGACCCGGTGTTCGACCTGGATACGGGTGTTCATTTCCATAAAGAAATGCTGATCTCGGTCGACAATACATTCGAAGGTGGAGACGGAGTCCAAGCCCACCGCCGCGCCGAATCTCGATGCCTCTTCTTCCATGGCGACCAGGGTCTTGAGGTCCTGCTCAAGGACGGCTAGCTCTCCTTGCTTTCCTTGGGCCTGCGCCTCCTCTACCGATCTCTCTAGCGACTCGACGGTCACAGATACTTCCAAAAGCTTCTGCTCATGCATCTGCAGAGAGCAATCTCTACCACCCAGAGTCATGCACCAGTCACCATTGCCGATAACTTGAATTTCCTGGTGACGGGTAGTCTCGATATTCAGCTCAACGAGCACGTTTTTGTTGTCGCCGACACCGGTGGTCTTTACTTCGTTGAGCACCTCACGGACAAGCTCGGGCGTCTTTGCAGCCTCTCCTATTCCAAGAATTCGTTGACCTTTGCCACCGCCACCGCTAATCGCCTTCAAGCGAACTCTATTCTTGGGGTATTGCTGACTCATGCGTTCGACTGCTTCGACCAGCGTCTCGCTCAGCTCATCGACCGTGTAAAGATCGATTCCTTTCTCATAGCTCGCTGCCAATACTTGATCGGCAGCTGTGGGTAAATCATCCGACAGACTTGCTGGGTCGATGGGCAAGGCGTGATCCGCAATCACAGACCGTAGTCCAGTGAGATCCTTGTGCTTCTTGAGCAGCGTTAAAGCGGTGCCATTATCGATACCGGGGGTGACAGACACGCCCGTTTTTAAAGCGGTTCGTTTGGCCTCATCCTTTAGTCCCGCGTCATGGACGGTTCGAGAACAAGGCCCTATAAAATTCAGGCCTGCGGCCTCCATTGCAGCGACCATCGTTTCATCTTCAGCCATGAAGCCATAGCCGGCGAACACCGCGTTGTAATCGTTTTCCCCGGTTATGCCGATGATCTGCTGGATTCGCTGATTGCGTTCTTCTTTATTTGCGCCCGTATAGTCGGGGACACGGTGAATCCGGTCCGGATCCGACATCACTCGAAGCTCCGGAGCCAGAGCATTTTGGTAAACAATAGAATCCTTTTCCGAGAGAAGGATACCAATGTGGTTGATCCCCATTTCGCGGAAAACGTCGATCGCTTCTTTTCTTATCGGTCCGCGGCAAATAATGAGCGGTCGAATATGCGAGCAGTCAAATTGATTCACCCAGGACGACGGGCGCCTGCCTAAGCGACGATCACGGTGGATAAGAGGATTATTTAGATAATATTCGTTTGACACGTCGTCTACTCAACCTGGTTCTTGTCTTGTGCTTGTCTTGTCTACGCTTGCGTATTAACGCGGGCTACCCAACTGCGCTTGCTTCGCAAGCTGTACCGTCTTCGGGCATCACCTTTCGCGTTAATGAAACTCGCGCTGTACCCCAGCCATTGGTGTTGGCTCATAGTGACGCAGGCAAAAGTTCATGTGCTCGGTCAACACACGGCGCAAATCAGACGGCATGACAATTTGCGAGATTGACCCCAAACTGAGTGCTTCATTCGGGTTCATGAGTTCTTGTTCATAACGCTTTGCTAAAGCTTGCTCCTCGGACTTCACCCAAGCATCAATGAGTCCCTGCGCGGCTAAAGTTGCCTCATCCTCGCTTAGTCCGGTCGAGCGCTGAGCTTCGATCTCCTTCAGCAACCTTCTACTCGCTTCAGAGCGCAACTTCTTGAGTTCGTCTTTATAAACATACTCGACTCCGGCCGGGCCCATCACGGCCACACGCGTAGTCGGCAAGGCCACTACAAAGTCCGCACCGGTGCTGTAGTTGTTGTAGGAGGCATACGCCCCGCCAAAAGCGTTGCGAACAAGAACCAGAAAGCGAGGTGTACGCAGGTCAACAATGGCATCTAGCATGGCACGGCCAGCTTGTACGATGCCCCTCGACTCCTGCTCTCGCCCGGGTAAGAATCCAGTCGTGTCTTCGAGGAAGATCACGGGAATATTGTAGAGATTGCAGAAGCGGATGAATCGCGCATTTTTGTAGGCGGCATCGATATCGATCTGGCCCGATGCGACCGCCGAGTTGTTCGCGACGAATCCGACAACGTTTCCTCCGAGCCGGCCGAGTGCCGTGATCGTATTGCGAGCACGTTCAGCCTGCAGCTCTAGAAAATCCCCATGGTCGCAAAGTTGCTGTATGAGAACCGTGATATCAATCGGAGTGTTGAAGCCGGTCGGTGAGTTGAAAGCCTTCTTCAGCAGGATATCGATGTCCCAGGTCTTTCGCTCTTCCGAATCGCTAGAGGGCTGCATCGGTGCAAGTTCACCGTTGTGGCTGGGTAGATAGTTCAACAACTCGCGAACTTTCCGCAGCGCGGCGACCTCATCGGGAACAACAAAATCGGTCACTCCGGTCTGACTATGAACACCAGGCCCACCCAGTTCGTCCGGTGTGACGTCCTCACCCAGCACTGACTTCACAACCCCAGGGCCGGTCAGACCGAAAAAGGTTTCCTCCGGTTGTATGAGGAAACTACCTTGCCTGGGCAGGTAGGACCCGCCTCCCGCGTTAAAGCCGAACATGCACATGATGCTAGGCACGATCCCGCTTATTTTTCTCAAGGCGGTAAAGGCGTCGGCGTAGCCATCTAAGCCGCCCACTCCCGCAGGGATATAAGCTCCCGCTGAGTCATTAAGACCTACCAATGGAATCCTGCGCTTTGCCGCCAGTTCAAATAGCCGGGCAAGCTTTTCTCCGTTGGTCGCGTCCATCGAACCGGCGCGGACCGTAAAATCGTGACCGTAAATAGCCACGTCACGCCCTCCTACCTTGATCAGGGCGGTGACAAGCGAGGCTCCATCCAGGTTGGGACCCCAGTTTTGATACAGCACGGTCGGTGCGTCATCGGCGAGACAGCGAATGCGCTCCCATACGGTCATCCGCTTCTTTAGATGCTGGCGCTGGACCGCGCGGACGCCCGCCGCCTTTAGAGGTTTCGCCTGGAGTTCAACACCCGCGCTCAGCGTTTCCTCGTAGAGACCGGGCGCAGACGCTAACTGGCCAGGAATCGTGAACGTCTGCTCCGAGCGTTGCTCGAAAGGATTGTTCAGCGCAGGAAGGTTTTTGGGGTCTGCTTCGCCTAAATGGGTGGCGTCGGTTTTGTCACTACTCGCGTCGCTCATCTTTCCAATTCTTTCCTTACCTCAGAATCTGTCTTTCTTACGAGTGTTACTTATTAGCAGTTTTTTCTATAAATACGTTTTTAAGGTGGTGCTCTTTAAGGGAGACTATGCCCGCCAGAAGCGGTTTTTCGTCGCCGCCAAAGCTAATAGCCTGCACACCACTAGCAGCAGAAGTGACGAATAGCGTGGTTTGACAGGGCGGCAAACGATAGCTTCAGGGTCGTTGTTAGTCAATATAAACAGTAACTTACGAGATTCCTTTATAGCATGAGCGCACCGGTCACACTGAATCCCAAACTCTTCTAAAACGTCAGGCCATCTTCCAACGTGGATCTTCCCTTCTACCCCAACCCAGTTGATATATACGCTCGTTTAGAACATCTGGGCGAGCCGGCTCTGCTCGACAGCGGAGACAATGTGGAGCGAGGTCGCTACGACATCGTAAGCGCTAAGCCAGACGAGAGCCTCAGTCTGAACTTGAGCCCTGAGCTGTCATCGCTTGAGCTAAACGATGCCCTTCGCGAGTGGCTAGAGCGTGCCAGCATTTGGCTGGAGAGAGTAAAACCCTCACACCCCGCACTGCCTTTTAACGGTGGGTTTATAGGCTATTTCAGTTACGAGCTCGGTCGCAGGCTGGTGGGACTGCATCCGGACCCGCAAGCCCGCTTACCGCTGGCCTGTGTCCACTACTATCCTTGGGCAGTCGTGCAAGATCAGCTGCTTCAAAAAAGCTACCTAGTGGGGGATCCGGAACGAGTTGGTTTGATCAGCAAAGAGGTCACGTCCAGTCTGAATGGCGATGCCAAACCACTGTCATCAGAGACGTTTTCCCTGCAGGATCGTTTTCGATGCCCCTGGACACTGCAAAGCTACAGTGAAAAGTTTGCGCAAGTTCGAGCCTTTCTTGAAAGCGGAGATTTCTATCAGATTAACCTTGGGCAGCCTTTTTCTGCACCCTACTCCGGCTCACTCCGCGAGGCTTATCGCCAGCTTCGCAGGGTTGCTCGGGCCCCCTTCAGCGCGTTACTCCCGCAAGGTTCTGGTCAGCCATTGATGTCATTGTCGCCAGAGCGGTTTATCGCCGTTTCGCGTCGAAGAATCGAAACGCGTCCGATTAAGGGGACAAGACCAAGGTCGGAAGATCCATACGCAGATAGCGCGGCGGCGGCTGAGCTCATCCATTCAGAAAAAGAACGCGCTGAGAATTTGATGATCGTAGACTTACTGCGCAACGATCTGGGTCGCTATTGCAAGGCGGGAACGGTAGAAGTCGATCAATTGTTCCAGCTCGAAAGCTACAAAACGGTCCACCATTTAGTGAGCGTTGTTTCCGGTACGCTTCGCGAGAGCACGCGGCCGTTAGAAGCGCTCATCGGCAGCCTTCCCGGAGGCTCTATTACTGGAGCACCAAAGCGCCGCGCTATGGAAGTGATTGATCGCTTGGAACCTGCTTCTCGCGAACTTTGGTGCGGATCGGCGTTCTACGCCTCTGCCGATGGACGAGTCGACAGCAACATTATGATTCGCACGCTCTATGCAAAAGAAGGCCAGCTTCATTGCTGGGCTGGTGGTGGACTAGTTTACGACTCGGAAGCGTTAATGGAGTACCGCGAACAGGAGGATAAAGTCGGTGCATTCCTCCGAGAACTGGAGGAATCGCTTGCAAGCTAGTCGCCTAGTACTCGGGCAGCTCAATTGCGGAAAACAAGTCTTCCACTTCGGCTCGAGACTTCTTCTGGAACGCCTCCTGCACTAACTCTCTGGTCAGGTGCGGAGCGAAGTCGGCGATGAATTCGTACATGTAACCGCGAAGGAAAGTCCCCTTTCGGCAGCCGATACTGGTAGTGCTGCTTGAAAACAAGTGTTTCGCGTCTAGCGCCACCAGATCATCATCTACGTCCAAGTTATGGGCCATATCAGCAACGATACCGATGCCGAGGCCGAGGCGAACGTACGTCTTGATCACGTCCGCATCGGCGGCCGTGAAAACAACTCGGGGGGTTAATCCGGCGGCAACGAAGGCCTCATCAAGCTTTGAACGGCCTGTGAAGCCAAACACGTAGGTCACAATTGGATGTTCTGCAACGTCCTGTAAGGTCAGCGAGGAAAGCTGAGTTAGTGGATGATCTTTTGGCACGATGACGCAGCGATTCCAGCGATAGCACGGCATCATAATCAGGTCACTGAACAGTTCCAAAGCTTCCGTTGCGATTGCAAAATCTACCGTACCGTCGGCCGCCATCTCGGAAATTTGAATGGGAGTACCCTGATGCATGTGCAAGGACACATCGGGGTACTTCGCAATGAATCGACTGATTACGCCAGGTAAGGCATAGCGCGCTTGCGTATGAGTTGTTGCGACCGATAGCGCCCCACGCTTTTCATCCGAGTACTCCTGAGCGACGTGCTTGATGCTCTCTACTTTTCGAAGCACCTCGCCGGCGGCTTCAAGGATCACCTGTCCCGCCGGGGTGATATGCGTTAGGTGCTTACCGCTGCGAGAAAAAATCTCGACGCCCAACTCGTCTTCCAGCAGCCTGATTTGCTTGCTAATGCCTGGCTGGGAGGTAAACAAACTTTGAGCAGTCGCCGACACGTTTAAGTCGTGGTGGGCAACCTCCCAGATGTATCGCAGCTGCTGTAACTTCATCGTTCACAGACTCCTTAAAACCCTGCTTCATCGCCGGCAGAAAGGGGCGCTGGTCGCGAAGCAAAATCCTTATGGCTGTGTCGCTCCAAACTGCGCGCTGAACCCAACAAAGCGACGATAAGAGCGTTGGTTATAAAGAATAGCCATTAATAATCGACTTTGACAAGCTCAAAAGCTATAAGAGCGGCTGAGTTTCTAACTTTTGCGATCCTAGCTTTTAAGCTCCTAGCAAAAAGTGCCGAGTGTCAGGCTTCGTTCGCAACCCCATGGGGCACGTGGCCCGTTGCGATATGTGGACTTGCCGCCGCACAATGCATCGGCTGATCATCGAAGAACACATCGGCCTGGTAAGCACGTAGAAAGTCGGTTTTATCAAGGCCCCCTAAGAATATCGATTCATCTATCCGAATATTCCATGCACGAAGCGTTCGAATCACTCGTTCGTGCGCTGGGGCTGATCGCGCCGTTACCAACGCTGTTCGTATCGGCGACTCATCCGCGGCAAAACTCTGCTGCAATCTATGCAGCGAAGAAAGAAAGGACTTAAAAGGACCACCAGATAGCGGTTTACGCGCAGCCGCCTGCTCACTCTCAGTAAATGCAACGAGACCTTCCGCTTTATACACTCGTTCTGCTTCATCGGAAAACAGAACAGCGTCACCGTCGAAGGCAAAGCGCAATTGCTCGTCGTTGGCGTTCGCGGTTCGATTAGAGACCAGCGTCGCCGCGGCGACCCCGCAATCGAGTGCGTTACGCACGTCCTCTGCTTCACTGGATAAAAACAGCTGACAGCCAAACGCATTGATATAGCGCCAAGGGCTTTCACCGCCACAAAATGCGGCACGACTGATGTTCAAACCATAGTGTTGGATTGAATTGAACACTCTAAGGCCCGTATCGGCACTATTTCGTGACAAGAGTACAACTTCCACCTCCTGTTCACCGCCGAGACTCTCGTTAATGCGAAGCATTTTCTGAACTAAGGGAAAGGCTTCACCTGCCTCTAACGGCGCCTCTTCTCGATCAATCTGATACTTGGAGTAGGCTGCCAAGCCTTCTTCCTCAAAGACCCGATGACTGTCGCTAAGATCAAAAAGCGCTCGAGACGAAATTGCTATGACAAGTTTGTTCTGGAGATCTACGGCCATGCGCCAAGGATAGCGCGTCACTGAGAGGATCGACACTTGCAGTGACGCTACCTGTAGCCCATCTCTACTGGTACTTGATAGAGGTCACCATGAAGTTCTGGATGCTGACGTACAAACGGTCAATATGATGCCAGTTCCTGCATGAGCCCAGAACGAAAACACTGTGAAACCGGTGGGCACGAGCTAGCGGTAAAAAGCCTGATATCAGCGGGCGAAATACTCTCGACTTAACCGAAAAACCAGCGGCCCAAGCAGCAGCAAAGCGATAAGGTTTGGTACAGCCATAAACGCATTCAAGGTGTCCGCGATGAGCCAGACAAGCTCAAGCTGAAATACGGTACCGATTGGAATGGCGATAACCCATGCGAGCCGAAAGGGAATAATTCCCCGAGTGCCGAGGAGAAAAACCACGCATCGCTCACCGTAGAATGACCAGCCAATCATGGTCGTAAAACCAAATAGGCACAGTCCCAGGGTCACTATGAAGTCTCCACCGGCAAGCGCTTGTCCAAATGCCATAGACGTTAAGCTCGCACCGCTGACGCCGGTAGGAATAACGTCCATGATCACAATGACAAGGCCGGTAATGCTACACACAACAAGCGTGTCGATGAAGGTTCCCAGCATCGCGACCAAGCCTTGTTCCACTGGCTCATTCGTTTGTGCCGCCGCATGCGCGATAGGAGCGCTTCCCAGACCGGCTTCATTAGAAAAAATACCTCGCGCCACACCAAAGCGAATCGCCGCCCAGATAGTCGCGCCGGCAAACCCACCGGCGGCGGCGGATCCCGTGAACGCGGAATCCACAATGGTTGCGATAGCAGCGGGAATCTCACTGACATGCATCGCCAAAACCACCACGCCCAGGAGCAAATAGCTGAGCGCCATAAACGGAACCAGATAGCTGGCAACGCTGGCGATTCGACGAATACCCCCCAAGACCACAGCGCCAACTAAAACCATCAGCGTAAGACCGGTTGCCAGCGGGGGCACTTGATAGGCGTCCGTAAGCACTTGGGAAATGGAATTTGACTGGACCATGTTTGCGATCCCAAAACCGCAGAGGCTTCCGAAGATAGCGAAGGCCCACGCCAGCCAATGCCAGTGCTGAGCGAGTCCATTGCGGATGTAATACATAGGGCCGCCGCTGTAGTTGCCGTCGGCGTCTTGCTCGCGAAAATGAACCGCGCAGACCGCTTCAGCATACTTCGTAGCCATTCCAAACAACGCGGTAATCCACATCCAAAATAGCGCGCCGGGCCCACCCAAAGTCAGCGCCGTTGCGACGCCTGCAATATTCCCGGTTCCTATGGTGGCAGATAAGGAAGTCATCAGTGCGCTAAACGGAGAGATATCACCAGCTCCGTTACCGGAGCGACCGTTGAGCAGCATCGAAAAGCCTGCGGGCAATTTCCGAAGGGTGAGAAAACGGAGACCGAAACTCAAAAATATGCCAGTGCCCAACAGCAGAACCAGCATCACTGGCCCCCAGGCAAACGCATTAATGGCACCAATCAGTTCAGCCATTGAACTCATCTCCATACAATTGCGAACAGAACTTCAGCTAAGGTTTAGCAAGTTCGCTTTTAGCCGCTTTTCAACCGCCGTTCTCACGAGCGTAATAACGGACCCTAGCGTCGGAGCTAACCGATCCCCTTGATCGTGCCCTTTGGCAGAACCGCGTGCACATGCACACGTTGAAACTTCAATTCAACTTTATCTGCTACGCTCAACACCACATAGTTATCGTCCAGTTGGTTGATGCGCCCGAGAATACCTGAGGTGGTTACTACCTCATCGCCCTTACCAAGGGCCGACACCATTTCCGCATGTTCCTTCTGTCGTTTGCGTTGCGGTCGAATCATCGTGAACCACATGATCGCAAACAAACCGACCATCATGATGAGGAAAAACGGGTCACCGGCTCCAGCCTGACTCGCTTGACCCTGAGTGGTTTGCGCATGAGCGCTAGCAATTAACACAATAAAACCTCAATCGACTGTTGGATTAACTCACTATAAAACTCTTCGGCCTTAGCACAACTGCAGTGAATCTGATCGCAGAGGCAGACGGAATTCTGCCAAATCTCAAGCTTAATGCGACCCTAAGGACGGAATTCCTTACTGAAGCGCTACGTCATAAAACATTATTTGCGGTGCGTGATCGGAAAAACGCTCGCTTTTGTATATATCCGCTGCGAGCACCTTCTGTTTTAATCCCGGTGTGATCAGCTGATAGTCCAAGCGCCAGCCCACGTTCTTCGCCCATGATTGACCTCGGTTGGACCACCAGGTGTAGCGCTCCGCCTCCTGATCGACCAGACGGAACGAATCGATATAACCCAGCTCTTCGTACACACGGTCAAGCCATGCCCGTTCTTGCGGGAGGAATCCTGAGTTTTTCTGGTTGCTGCGCCAGTTCTTTAAATCTATTTCTTTGTGGCAAGTATTCCAATCGGCACAAACAATGAACTCTCTGCGTTTGCGGCGAAGGCTGGCGAGGTGAACATAAAAGTCATCCATGAACCGAAGCTTCTTCGCCAGCGCCTGGTCACTGCTCGAACCAGAAGGGAGGTAAAGGGAAACGATGGAAATACCTTTGAAGTCATACTGAACGTAGCGCCCTTCCGAGTCTAAGGGATCCCAGCCCAGCCGGGTAACGACTTTTTGAGGTTTTACTCGACTATAGACGGCCGTACCGCTGTATCCTTTCTTTTGCGCATCACTATAGGTGCAGTGGTAACCCTGCGGATGAAAGACCTCGGCCGCTAACTGATCAAGCTGTGCTTTTGTCTCCTGAATGCAGACCACATCCGGTTTTGCTTTTCTCATCCACTCGAAAAAGCCTTTGCGCTCAGCCGAGCGAATGCCGTTGGCGTTAAAGCTCACCACTTGGAGCTTTCCTTTGAGTGATTGCTTTCCCATCAGATATCCAGACCGTCTAACAGAGCAAGCACATCGTCGTGATGGGACTTGGTTTTGACTTTGTCCATTACATGCTTCAACCGACCATCACGACCGATGATGAAACTCGTACGCAAAATGCCCATGTACTCCTTGCCCATAAATTTCTTTAGACCCCAGGCACCATACTTGTTCGCAACCGCATGATCCTCGTCAGAGAGCAGTGTGAAGTTCAAACTCTCTTTCTCAACGAACTTCTGAAGTTTGGAAACAGGATCAGGGCTGACCCCAAGTACCTCAACACCTCTCTTTTCAAAGATCTGGCGACTGTCTCGTACACTACAGGCCTGAACAGTACAGCCTGGTGTCATTGCTTTTGGATAGAAATAGACAACAACCGCTTTGCGATCTCGAAAGTCTTTTAATGCAACTTTTTCTCCACTCTGATCGAGTAAAGAGAAGGCGGGAGCAAGATTACCCAGTTTTGGAAAGTTCATAAAAAAACATCCTTGCACTATACGAACTAGCACGAACCATCCAGCACCCCTAGCCACTTGCACTCGGTGCGAAGCCGGGTGGCCGCTGCTTGCGGATGACATCGTTTACTTCGATGGGATAGCTGGCACTTTGTCTATCCCGAAAATAGGATTCAAGTGTTTTTCGAACAACGGGAAACGCGATCTCATCCCAAGGTATTTCCGACTCAAAAAACAAATTGCTTTCTAAGCTCTCAGGGCCGACGCCGTAAGCACCGTCATCCAGCCTACAGCGATAAAAAACGTAAACCTGATTGATGTAGGGGACATCAAACACTCGATACAATTCCAAACTGCTGACTCGTGCGCGAGCTTCTTCCCAAGTCTCTCGGGCGGCTCCTTGCCTGGTCGTCTCACCGTTCTCCATGAATCCCGCTGGAAGCGTCCAAAGCCCGTAGCGTGGCTGAATTGCTCGCTTGCAAAGCAACACCTGCTCGCCGAAACAGGGTAAACAGCCTACGATGACTCGGGGATTTTGATAATGAATAAAACCGCATTCGCTGCAAACAAATCGCTCGCGATCATCATCCGCCGGCACTTTTAGCTCAAGGGGTGCGGCGCACTCAGTACAATATTTCACGGGAGTGCTCGATAGTTTCCGCCAAAATAAAGAAGCGGCTTGCCGACCGGCCCATTGAGTAAGTTAATCACCTTACCCACGAGTATGGTGTGGTCACCACCATCGATGGCCTCCATTAAGCTGCACTCAAAATTAACGAGGGCGTCTGGAATCACCGGGGCTCCGCTCTCGCCTACGCTGAAGTGTTCAGGGAGTAGCTTGTGGCTGCCTTTTTGCGAATAGCGAATGGAGTGTTCTTGTTGTTGGTCATTTAGGACAGCAATCGAGTAACGACTTGCATTTCGGTACACGGAATAAAGGTCCGAGTCTTTTTGCACACTCCATAAAACTAACGGGGGCTCCAGTGATACGGAGGAGAACGAGTTCACCGTTACTGCACATGGCTCACCTCCTGAATCATGGGTGGCTACCAAGCAAACACCGGTTGCGAAGAGGCCGAGAGCGTCTCTCAGCTGTCTTGATTCGATTGCTCTGTCGCTCATATTAGCGTTGCGGCGTCGCGCCCCATCCATCTACTGGCACGACTTTGATCTTGAGATCGCGCCTCTACCCAATTCCAGACGCCATCCACGTCCAATTCCTTTTTCCAGAAAGGTGCATCGACCTTCAGAAAATCCATCAAGAACTCGCAGGCTGAAAAGGCAGCTGCTCGATGGGCAGATGCGACCGACACCCAAACAATTGGCTCGCTTACCGGCAAGTAGCCAATACGGTGAACAATTGAGCCCCTCGTAATGGGCCATCGTTTCGCAGCGCTCTCAAGTTGTTTCCTAAGCACTGTCTCGGTCATACCGGGATAGTGCTCCACTTCAATCGCCGCGATGCCGTTACCTCGCACGAGCCCCGTAAAAGAAACGAGTGCGCCGATCGACTCATCGCCCTCTGCGAATCGGTAGTTGAGAGCGCTTAGATTCAAACGGGTGCGACTAATTTCGACCTCAAACACTAATCAACCACCCGTCATTGGTGGAAAGAAACCCACCTCATCGCCAACTCGCACGGTGTGGTCTAGGTCTACAACCTTTTGGTTCACAGCACAAAACACGTTTGGCGCAAGCAGAGCCTCGCGGAACTCGTCGCTTCCCCGTGACGCGAGAGAACGGCGTAGTTCTTCTACGGTAAGCGGGAGCTCATCGTCTGAATACTCCGCGCTAGAAGCACCGTAGTAGTCGCGAAGTTGTGCAAACAGCAGGATGTTCATCCAGTCACCGCTCCCGCTCCCAGGTTCCCGAGCGACCCCCTTCTTTCTTCTCAAGCTGCAATGGCCCAATGATGATGTTTTTGTCAACGGCTTTGCACATGTCATAAATAGTGAGCGCGGCAACAGACGCCGCGGTCAGGGCCTCCATTTCAACACCCGTTTTGGCCGTAACAACCGCCTCTGCCACAACTCGGAGCCCCGGCAGACTTTCATCCCGATCAAAGCTAAGCTGAACGGAATCCAGTGGCAGAGAGTGACAAAGCGGTATCAATTCGTCGCAACGCTTCGCCGCCTGAATTCCCGCAATTCGCGCGGTGTTTAAAACATCGCCCTTACTGATGCCATTAGACTCAATCAGTGCCAAAGTCTCTAAGTGCATGGTTACCACCGCACTGGCAACCGCTCGGCGCTTATTTTCTGCTTTATGACTGACATCGACCATGGTGGCGCGGCCGTCTTCGTCTAGGTGGGTGAGCTTACTCATCTGCTTACTGGTCGAGAAAGAGCGCGAAGTCTAGCGGTTGGCGCTGCCGCGTACCAGCAGCAGGCTAATGCGGCACTCCCGTGCTAGAGCAACTCAAGGATAGGCTCTTCGCCCTCCTCTTCCGAGCCTAACGCTAGCGACACCGCTATTTCTCTACCTGCACGTTTTCCACTCTCATAGGCGCCAGCGATAGATCCGACAAGTTCTCGATCGCTAGTTGCATCGCCCGCGAAGAACAGTGTATCGCCCAGGCTTTGAGCCAAGGAAAGATGCGAGCTCGTGGAACTGGCTTGCGTATACGCGCCGGCACTGAAGTTCTCCTGCGACCAGTCTACGTAGTCAGTCCAAAGCGCATCCTCCAAAAGCGGCATGGAGGTAAGGGCCTGCTCGAAATCCTGAAGCGCCAGCCGTAGCACTAGTTCTGGCGTCTCTCCGGCAAGCGCTTCTGCGCGCAGATCTGTGAACTGCGCCTCGAGTAAGAGTTCGCCATTAATCCCATTTCGCAGGACTCGAAGGTGTGAACCGTAGTCATCTCTGGACCAGGTATCGCTGGGGGCGATTAGATTGGTCTTTTCCTGTGAGAATAGCATCGCGCAGCTCAGGCAAGGCCCTGTTCTTACGCTGGCGAGCGCTTGCTGCTTTTCACGCCCGAGCTCCGGTGTGATTTTAAGGCCCTTTTGCTGCAACACCGCCGCTGGCACCGTTAACACCAAACGCCTCGTTGTAACGGCGCTTTTTAGCCCTCGGTTTTGGTAGTAAACCCCTGCCAAGCCCTCGCGCCAGAACACTTCTGAGACTTGGCTGCTGAGTTGAATTTTACCCTGGGAGGCTTTAGCAATAGCGTCGATAAGTGCGGCCATTCCCGGATAAAACTGGATACGACCGTCCGGTTTTTGCTCGCTTTGAAGTCCAAATCGCTTGATCGGTTCCCAGTCC
>JBCCQO010000032.1:0-15217 GCA_039024595.1 Pseudomonadota bacterium
CGTGATGCATGGCCGCTACTAGCAAGCCTTCGAGCACCAGGTTTGCTATATAGCTGTGACTTAACATCGCTAGACCAACAAGGGATTGCGAGCTGCCACCGGTAGCGCAGACGCGCACATCCTCTAGCTGTGCTTGCTCGATTGCGCAGCAAATCGCGCCGATTTGCGCCAATTGCGCGCCCCTTCCCACCGCATCAGCGGTCGAAGTCCCGGGACCTAGTGAAATCACTTGCTCATCAGCGTTGCGCACGCGATCGGTATTTGCAAACAAGCTTTGGTGCATAAGGTGAGTACCGGGAATGATGTAGCCACCCCTATGGCATCCACGGTGATCAACAAAGTCGATCGTTAATGCAGTACCTGCGTCAATGACGCACACAGCGCTGCGGTATCGATGCCAAGCACCAAGCATCGCCAGCCAGCGATCGACGCCCATTGCGGAGGGGTCTGCGTAAGAATTCGTGAGTCCTCCTAGCTCGCGGTCCGTTTGCGCAAACCAACACCGTGCCCCAAGCTGCTGAGCGTGAAACTCAACAGATGCATTGGCATCTTCTGACAAAACGCTGGAACAAAGCATCAAATCGAACTGACCGAGGTCCGGAAGGCGAGCAAGCAGCTCCCCGAAAGGTTCTTTACCTGCTTGCACCGGGGAGCCTCGCGAAACGATAGCCCACTTAACCGAACTATTGCCCGCATCGATCAGGAGCAAAGCAGGATCTTTCATTGGACTGGACGCATCGAGACTTCGCCGCCGTGGACGAGTACATTGCCTGCGTCAGTCTGAAGAACAAGTGCGCCCTTCGAATCCACGCCGCGTGCAATCCCCGTTAATTTCTCAGTCGAAGACGATGAGATAGTCACCTGCTCTCCTGCATAGGCATCCCAACGTAACCAGCGGTCTCGCCAGCCTCCAAAACCCACGGTCTGATAATCCGCTAAGGTGGGAATTAGCTGATTCATCAGCGCGCTAGCTACTTGATTACGCGAAGGTGACCCCCCATCAGAAGACCGCAAATCCGCCCATGCCTGTTCGATTTGCGTAGCCGCTGATGCAGGCACGGATACGTTGACGCCAACTCCGACAATCGCTGTGCAGGGGCCCGACACATCACCGGTCATTTCGATCAAAACACCCGCTAACTTGTTTCGCTGACGAAGGACGTCGTTTGGCCACTTCAAGCCAAGCTTGTCTACGCCAAGACCCGTAAGGGCTTCACACACCGCAACACCAACCGCCAGGGAGAGTCCTTCCAACACTTCGGCGCCACCGTCAAAGCACCAGCCGATCGACAGGTAGATATTTGAGGCAAGCGGGCTAACCCAACTACGCCCGCGTCTTCCGCGGCCCGCCGTTTGATGCTCTGCGAAACAGACGGAAGCGCTTCCGGCAAGAAGCGCCGAGCGAGCCACCTGCGCATTGGTTGAGTCAGTCGACAGGGCTATCTCAAGCTTACCCAAACCAGCTTTAGCCTCCATGGACAGCTGCGAAGTAATCGCTTCGTGCGCAAGCAATTCGATACCACCGGGAATCCGATAGCCCTTGCCGCGAACGGTTTCGACGTTTAAACCAAGCTCAGCCAGCCCATTGAGATGCTTCCATACGGCCGTTCGACTAACCCCTATAGAAGCGGCTATCTCTTCACCGGAATGATACCGGCCGTCGGCGAGAAGCCGAAGAAGGTCTTTGCTATCTACCAAGGGTTAGATTCCGCTCAGGGTCTGGCTCGAAACTATAGCGCAGCGGCCGTTCTCTCATGACGGCCTTTTATGCAAAAACTGCTTTACGTTTACGTAAACGTAATCTAAAGTAATCCAATGACTGAAGGCAGCTACACGATCTCTGAACTCGCCCGCGAATTCGATATTTCGACTCGCACGATTCGTTTCTATGAGGAGAAAGGCTTTCTTTCGCCGGAAAGGCAGGGCCAGCAAAGGGTATACGCCCCCAGTGATCGGGCACGAATCCGTTTGCTATTGAGAGGCAAACGTATCGGTTTATCGCTGGCAGAGAGCATGGAGATTATTGATATGTATCAGTCATCGGGTAGCGACGCCGCTCAACTGGATGCTTTGCTGATCCGGATCGACGAGCGACGCTCAGCCCTGAAGCAACAGCAAAAAGATCTAGTTGCGATGCTCAAAGCGCTTGATGAGGTAGAAGCGCTATGCCGTAAGGCCCAGTCCACCTAGCGAGCTGCCCCCAGAAGATCCTAACTCGGGAGAACCAGAGATGAACACAGCCTATCCGAACATGCGTTTTGGCTTGGGTGAAGAGATCGACATGCTTCGCGACTCCGTGCACGAGATGTGCAATCGCGAAATTCGACCTCGCGCGGCGCAGATCGATAGAGACAATGAGTTTCCCGCGGATCTATGGTCAACCTTGGGTGCCATGGGGCTGCTGGGAATCACCGTCAACGAAGCCTATGGCGGTAGCGGCTTGGGATACCTCGCACACGCGGTTGTCATGGAGGAAATCAGTCGGGCTTCTGCGTCCGTTGGCCTTTCCTATGGCGCCATGTCCAATCTCTGCATGAATCAAATTAACCGACATGGAACCGATGCGCAGAAGCAAAAATACCTTCCCGCACTCTGTCGCGGCGAGCACATAGGCGCCCTTGCCATGTCGGAAGCAAATGCGGGGTCGGACGTAGTGAGCATGAAACTGACCGCGCGCCGTGAGGGAGAGCGCTACCTGCTCAACGGCACGAAAATGTGGATCACTAACGGCCCAGATGCAAACGTTTATGTGATTTATGCAAAGACGGATCCAGAGGCGGGATCTAGAGGCATTACCGCATTCATCGTTGAGCGAGACTTCGCCGGATTCACTCGTTCGCCAAAGCTCGACAAGCTAGGAATGCGCGGATCAAACACCTGTGAGTTGGTGTTCGAAGACTGTGAAATTCCGGCAGAGAATGTATTGCGAGCAGAGGGAAAAGGCGTCGAGATTCTTATGTCCGGTCTCGATTACGAGCGATCTGTTCTCTCAGGAGGACCGGTTGGCATCATGCAAGCCTGCATCGATGAAGTCCTGCCCTATCTCCACACCCGGCAACAATTTGGCAAAGCCATCGGTGAATTTCAGCTTATGCAGGGAAAACTCGCTGATATGTACGCGGATCTCAACGCCAGTCGCGCTTATCTCTACGCGGTGAATGCTGCCTGCGATCGAGGGGAAGAAACCCGCCAAGATTGTGCCGCCGTGATTCTGTACACGGCAGAAAAAGCCACCCAGGTCGCGCTCCAGGCGATCCAAGCTTTGGGCGGCTACGGCTATACCAACGAAGCGGCAGCAGGGAGGCTGCTGCGCGACGCGAAACTGTATGAAATTGGGGCTGGTACTTCGGAGATCCGCAGAATGCTGATAGGCCGCGAGTTGTTTAACGCCAGCGCATGAGCCTGACGCTAGAAGAGCAAATGAAATGCTCCTACAAGCAATAAAGAGCCAGAGATAACGATGAGTGTTCTAGTTTCCCGACACGACCCTCAATCCGACCAGAGCCTGGCAAATGCTGCCGCGATGACTGCTCAGGTGGATGAGCTGCGCGATCTTGTGGCCAAGATAAGCCTCGGGGGCGGCGATAAGGCTCGAGAACGGCACCTGGCTCGCGGCAAGCTACTTCCCAGAGAACGGCTAGAGAAGTTACTCGATCCAGGAAGTCCTTTCCTGGAGCTTTCCCAACTCGCCGCACATGAGGTTTATGAGGACTACGTTCCTAGCGCGGGACTCATCACCGGGATTGGCCGTGTGAGCGGCGTCGAATGTGTCATTTTTGTCAACGACGCGACGGTAAAAGGCGGTACCTACTACCCACTAACGGTGAAAAAGCAGGCCAGAGCACAGACGATAGCAGAACAAAACCTACTTCCATGCCTGTACCTGGTCGACTCCGGAGGTGCCTTTCTGCCACTCCAAGACGAGGTTTTCCCCGACCGCGAACATTTTGGAAGAGCGTTCTACAACCAGGCCCGAATGTCCGCAAAAGGTATTCCACAGCTCGCGGCCGTATTAGGTAGTTGCACGGCTGGCGGAGCCTATCTTCCCGCAATGGCCGACGAATCCATCATCGTTAAGCAGCAAGGCACCATCTTTCTCGGCGGACCCCCGCTAGTGAAAGCCGCCACCGGCGAAAGTGTCAGCGCCGAGGATCTCGGGGGCGCTGACGTGCACTGCCGTCAGTCCGGGGTGACCGATCACTATGCGGAGAATGACGAGCACGCGCTGCAACTGCTTCGTCGATCCGTTGCGAATTTAAACCGACCGACAGATCCAGCGCTCCCGCCGCGAGATCCAATCGAGCCGCGCTACGCCGCGCAAGAACTGTATAGCGTTGTCCCCGAAGATCGTCGCCAGCCCTTTGATGTGCGTGAGGTCATCGCACGCATCGTGGACGATTCAGATTTCGACGAATTCAAAGCCCTTTTCGGCGACACCTTGGTGTGTGGTTTCGCACACCTCGCGGGTTTCCCCGTGGGAATCGTAGCCAACAACGGAATCTTATTTTCCGAGTCCGCGGTCAAAGGCGCACACTTTGTTGAGCTCTGCGCCCAAAGGCGCATACCGCTACTCTTCCTGCAGAATATCACTGGCTTCATGGTCGGACGGGAGTATGAGGCAGAAGGCATCGCCCGCCACGGAGCGAAAATGGTTCACGCCGTAGCGTGCGCTGATGTACCGAAATTTACCCTGGTAATTGGAGGCTCGTTCGGTGCAGGCAACTACGCCATGTGTGGCCGATCGTACGACCCGCGTTTCATGTTCATGTGGCCGAACGCTCGAATCTCTGTCATGGGTGGCGAGCAGGCAGCGAGCGTGCTCGCAACCGTTAAGCAAGAGCAGCTCGAAAAGGCAGGCTCGGCACCCATGTCTGATCATGAGGAAGCCGCCTTTAAGCAACCGATAGTTGAACGCTACGAAGCTCAAGGGCACCCCTATCACGCCTCAGCCAGGCTTTGGGACGATGGCGTAATCGATCCCGCCGATACGCGACGAGTCCTCTCGCTGGCCCTCTCCGCTGCCCTTAACGCGCCCATAGGTGAGTCGCGCTTCGGCGTGTTTCGGATGTGAGCACATGTCGCTAATGGACGATAACAAGCCACCTAGCATCCACGAGCCCGACGAACGCGTGGCGCTTCGTGTTGATGAACGAGGTGTCGCCTGGGTGACGCTAAATCGGCCGGAAAAGCACAATGCTTTTGACGACAAGATGATCGCTCAGCTGAGTCAGTGCTTCCGAAAGCTCAGTTCGGCAAAGGACGTGCGAGTCGCTGTTATTAGCTCAAGCGGAAAAAGTTTTTGTGCGGGCGCCGATCTGGCATGGATGCGGCGAATGGCCAGCTACGATTTCGATGAAAACCAAAGAGACGCTTTAGCACTAGCGGAGATGCTGCAAGCTTTGAACGATCTCCCCATGCCCACGATTGCGCGCATTCAGGGCAACGCCTTTGGTGGCGCGGTGGGCCTGATTAGCTGCTGCGATCTAGCTCTAGCATCAGCGGACGCCCGTTTTGGCTTAACCGAGGTCAAGCTAGGGCTGATACCAGCCACGATAGGGCCCTACGTGTTGGAAGCCATTGGCCAACGTTGGGCCCGACGCCTATTTCTGAGCGGCGAACTCTTTGACGTCAACAGGGCGCTAGCAATTGGTTTGGTCCACGAGCAATGCGCGACGAACGAGTTGGATCAACTGCTTGAAGCACACATCGATGTGCTTTTGAAAAACGGTCCTCGAGCAACGCGAGCGGCCAAAGCGCTTATCAAAGACTTCGAAGGCCAGCCGGTGAATGAGGAAGTTAGACGCGAGACCAGTCGTCGAATTGCTGAGCTACGCGTGAGCGAGGAAGGGCAAGAAGGCCTGAGTGCGTTCTTGGAGAAACGCAAACCGAGCTGGGCACCTAAGCCAGCAGAAGAACAGTAGCCGCCATGAACGACCTTTTGAGCCCATGAGCATGCGTAAATGTTTAAACGAATCTTAATTGCCAACCGGGGAGAGATCGCCTGTCGGGTCGCTCGGACAGCTCGACGCTTGGGTATCGAAACGATTGCGGTCTATTCCGACGCAGACCGACAAGCCCTGCACGTCAAGTCAGCGGATGAAGCTTACCTTCTCGGACCTGCGCCTGCTCGCGAGTCGTACCTTAACGCCCAAAAAATTCTCGATATAGCGATGGCAGCGGGTGCCGATGCGATTCATCCCGGTTACGGATTCTTATCGGAAAATGCTGAGTTCGCGCGAGATTGCACACAACGCGGTATTTGCTTTGTCGGCCCTCCCGCCAAAGCAATCGAAGAGATGGGCTCAAAGGCTCGTGCAAAGACGATCATGGAACAGGCAGGTGTACCGTTGATACCGGGTTATCACGGCGACGATCAATCTGTCGATGTACTGCGCGAGGCAGCCGTTAGCATGGGCTTTCCCGTTTTGCTCAAGGCGGCAGCGGGCGGTGGCGGCAAGGGCATGCGCGAAGTGCGCTCGGAAGCAGAGTTCGAAGAAGCACTCGATGCAGCCTGTCGTGAGTCTCGGGCAAGCTTCGGTGACGATCGAATGCTGGTTGAGAAGCGCTTGCTCAGACCTCGCCATGTAGAGGTACAAGTGTTTTTTGATGCGCACGGCAACGGTGTCTATCTCGCCGAAAGAGACTGCTCTATTCAACGTCGCCATCAGAAAGTGATCGAAGAAGCACCCGCCCCAGGATTGTCCGTCGAAC
This sequence comes from Pseudomonadota bacterium, assembly GCA_039024595.1. Classification (GTDB taxonomy): domain Bacteria; phylum Pseudomonadota; class Gammaproteobacteria; order Pseudomonadales; family Halieaceae; genus Congregibacter. The sequence goes on from JBCCQO010000032.1 coordinate 6,712, forward strand.
TACGCCATGCCATGGGTGAAGCAGCGCTAAGTGCGGCCTCCGCAATCGGCTACGAAGGTGCGGGTACTGTCGAGTTTTTGCTCGATGAATCTCAAGCCTTTTACTTCATGGAGATGAATACGCGGCTACAGGTAGAGCATCCGGTTACCGAATTGATTACCGGAATAGATCTCGTTGAATGGCAGCTTCGGGTAGCTGCTGGAGAACCGTTAGCCGTCAGTCAGAACGACATCGCGTTGAACGGGCACGCAATGGAAGCGCGCATCTACGCTGAAGACACAGCAGCCGGTTTTATCCCGGCGACAGGTCGCCTTGAGCAGTTTTGTCCGCCGGCGGAATCAGCGCGTCTTCGGGTGGACACGGGTGTTGAGTCTGGATCAGAGATATCGCCCTACTACGACCCGATGATCGCTAAGCTCATCGTCCATGGCAGCGATCGCGAGGACGCCTGCCGACGTCTGTCTGCGGCTCTGGCAAAATTTTTGATGACTGGGCCGGCAAATAATACGGAGTTTCTCGGTCGGATAGCTTCGTCGCAGGCATTCCTTAAGGCGGAACTGGATACGTCCTTTATTGAACAGCATGAAAGTGAGCTACTGCCGAATTCACCGATCGATGCGATCGAACAACTAAAGGATCTTGCGGTCGCTGCGAGCATTATCGTTTCAAAACGCGCGCCTAGCAGAAGCTCAAGCCCGTGGGACGCGAACGATAGCTGGCGACCCAATCTCGCTTCCCAAGAGAAGATCGAGCTCGAATTTGATGGGCAGCCGGTGACGGTGTGTATTACCCATAAAGCCCACGAACTGCTGGTTGAGCGCGAGGGTGCAGCGCTATCGGTTAGTGGCTTCTACGCAGACTCGGAACAGGGACCTTTTCAGATCGCCCTTGGCGATCAAATGCGTGCCGGTACCTTACTGCTGGGGCGCGACGTTCCCCACAAAGTCTACTGGCAGGGTCGATCTTTTGAATTCCGCGAAGTCTTAGCAGAAATCTCAGCCAGTGCGTCCGCTGCGGGAGATGAAGAATTCGCTGCGCCGATGCACGGCACGGTGGTTGCGCTACTGGTGAATGCCGGGGACGAAGTCAACGCCGGGGACGGGGTGATCGTGATCGAGGCGATGAAAATGGAGCAGACCCTGCGGGCCCCCGCCGCCGGCAGAGTAATTGAGTATCTGGCTCGTCCGGGTGACCTTGTGGATCGAGGAACGCGGCTGGTGGCTTTCGAGGCATCAACGGATGGTAACGAGCAATGAGCAGGCCCGACTCGCCCCAGGGCCCAGATCATGGCCGCATAGTAGGCCCAGGCAAACCTCGAAGTACTGCAAGTACAGGTTATCCGCGTGTAAATAGCGGACTTCCGGATTCGGTCTCCATTATTGAAGTCAGTCCTCGCGATGGGCTTCAAAATGAATCCACTACGCTCGCTCTGAAAGAGAAGATCCGCCTGGTCGAAGCGCTGTCACAGGCGGGGCTAAAGCATATCGAAACGGGAAGCTTCGTGAACCCGCAACGCGTTCCGCCAATGGCGGATAGCGACCAACTCTTTTCCGCCATAAGTCGAGCACCCGGCGTTACCTATTCAGCTCTAGTGCCGAATCAAAGGGGTTTGGAGCGAGCCTTGGCCGTCGGCGCCACAGAGGTCGCGGTTTTCGCAGCGGCATCGGAAACCTTCTCTCAGCGGAATATCGAATGCTCAATCGCGGAGAGTTTTGAACGTTTTAAACCGGTGATTCAGAACGCGCAAAGAGCCGGTCTTCGGGTTCGTGGCTACGTCTCATGCGTTGTCGACTGTCCCTACGAAGGAGCAATAGCGATTGACGAAGTCGCGGTAGTCTGCGAACACCTGCTGGAAATGGGGTGCTATGAGATCGCCCTCGGTGATACCACCGGTGCGGGTACACCCGGTTCTATGAGCGCTCTTTTGGAACGTCTTGTACAACAGATAGATCCCTCGCTTCTGGCTTTGCATTGTCACAACACCTATGGCCAGGCTTTGGCAAACATTCTTACCGGGCTAGAATTTGGTATCAGCACCATCGACAGCTCTGTGGCGGGTCTCGGTGGCTGTCCCTATGCGGTGGGTGCCTCTGGGAACGTCGCCACAGAAGATGTCGTTTACATGCTGCACGGCATGGGCATTGGAACGGGCCTAGACTTGGGCCAGTTAATAGCGGCGGGAGAGCGCTGCTGCGCTGCGTTAAATAAGCCAAATCACGCGTTAGTCGCGCAAGCGTTCAGCGCAAAAGACGCTTAATCAATATGTGCTAGGGTCACGAACTTAGAACAAGATCGTGATTAAAGCGTGACCTTCCAAACTCTCTCTAGCGAACCGGTTACTGCAACCGCCGATGCTGTTGCTAGCTGACCTCAGCGGTAAAGGATTCTATGTCGGCTGGATACTCCCTAGACTATGAAAAGCTTCGCAATATGGCCGCGATTATCGCCACCCTGTCTGGGCTACTCCAATGCGCCTCACTGTGGTTGCTACCCACAACACCTGTGCTGTTACTGACCGCATTTACCGGCGCGGTCTACGTCGTCTTGGGTCTGGGGCTATTCGGTATATCGCGTTTTTCACTGTTGCTTGCCATCACCGCACCGCCCGTTCGAAGCTGGCTTGGCTTGTTCCCCTTAGATATCACGACTTGGGAATGGCTGAGAACAGCCGCCGATATCTCCATCGCACTGCTCTGCCTTCCCGTGTTCTGGGCGTCCCTTAGCCCAGACTTCGAATCCATCGAACCCGGGTCGCGAAGCATGAGTGCTGACGATACGGATGCTTGATCCACTTCTTGTACTCGTCGCCTTAATCTGCGGGCTCATCAGTAGAGCACTGCATCTACCTGCCCTGATCGGATATCTAGCAGCAGGATTCGTACTCCACGAGCTCTCTTTTAGCGAAGGCGAGTTGCTCCGCACTTTGGCGGAGGTCGGGATTACGCTGCTGCTGTTTACCATTGGACTCAAACTGCAAGTAAAGGATTTGCTGCGCATTGAGGTCTGGGGCACAACGCTGGCACACATGCTGGTCACCCATGGATTGATTCTATCCCTCTTAGTAGCCGCGGTTTGGCTGATACCGTCCTTAGGTCTGTCCTTTACCGCGATGCTGCTCTTGGCCTTTGCGTTGACGTTCTCGAGCACGGTGTTTGTGATTCAAATCATGCAAGAGCGAGGAGAAATGGCTTCACGGCACGCAAGACTCGCAGTGGGTGTGCTGATCATCCAAGACTTAGCGGCGGTGCTCTTCTTGGCTGCAAGCACGGGAAAAGTGCCTCACTGGAGCGCCCTCGGTCTCCTCTTACTGATCCCATTGAAACGACCAATCATTCGTCTCTTGAAACTGACCGGACACGGGGAGCTGTTTACCCTAGCGGGCTTTGCACTGGCATTCCTGGGCGCTCAATTATTCGATCTTGTCGGCCTAAAGGGTGATTTGGGCGCCCTGCTGATCGGCGCTCTCTTAGCCGGCGAGCAAAAAGCCAAAGAACTCGCGAAAAGTCTTCTCTATTTCAAGGATTTATTCTTAGTAGGTTTTTTCCTGTCCATTGGCTTGGCCGGTTGGCCAACGGGCGATGTTCTTTTGATAGCGATCACTTTGGGCGCGCTTAGCCTGCTAAAACCTTGGCTCTACTTCCTGCTGTTTACGAAGTTCCACGTAGCGCCGCGCACCTCGCTTCTTGCATCGGCAAGCCTGGCAAGTCACAGCGAATTTGGGCTAATCGTAATTGCGCTAGCGGTAACGAATGATTGGATAGGCAGTGAGTGGACCGCCGCTATGTCCATTGCTATCGCGACCAGCTTTGTTCTCGCATCGCCCCTTAACCGAGTCTCCCATCGCCTGTACCAGCGATTTCGTCCTAGCTTTTTACCTTTTGAGTCACCAAAAGTTCGCGCCGCGCTCCCGGATACGCGCAACGTTACCGTTATGGTTTTGGGTATGGGAAACATTGGTACCGGAGCCTATGAATCGATCGCGCAAGAGTACGGTGAGCGCGTGCTAGGCATCGACGACAACGACCGCAAACTGGCGACCCATCGAGCCCTGCATCGACGAGTCGCTGCCGCCGATGCGAGCGATCCGGACTTTTGGCATCGCGTGGCTTTAGATGAGCTAAAACTGGTGATGCTCGCCCTGACCAATCACCAGGAGAACCTGTTGGTGGGTAAACTTCTGAAAGACATGGGTTACCGCGGTGAGCTAGCGGCGGTCGTACGCTTTGAAGAAGAGGCGGCTGAACTCAAGAAGTTGGGGATTTCGGCCTTCAATCTTTACGCGCAGGCCGGTGAGGGATTTGCAGCGCACGCGGTTGAAAGCTTGAGCCCCCAACAAGCACCTCGCTAGCCTAAGAACGCTTAAGACCCGTAGCGAGCGGACTCATCGCAGCAACGTCGTTGCAGGCACGGCCATCGCTAATGACAGATTCTTCGCTGCTGCTCGTCGGATCTGCAATTGAGCTATGCCAGAGTCTTGTTAGGAAAATCACATTTGTCGTTAGATAGGCGCCCATCACAAGATTGAATTGGCCAAAGGTAAGCGTGTCCCAGAATACTGCGAGCAAAAATGTGGTGACTAGCACTCGTAGAAAATCCATCCAGAAGCTTGCGGTAAGCGCTCTTTGATCCATCCAGCGAGCCGTGCTGACGGTAGCTGCGAGAAGACAAAGCGCGATTCCAACACCGTTTTGATAGGTCTCGGCGACGCCTTGCTGCAAGTAAACCAACGCGGTCACGACTGCGATTAACTGAAATAGCGCGTAATAGCCGACTATCCGGGGCGCTGAAGGGTCATAACGCTCGAAGCTCCGCAGATCGCTTTTAAAGCGTGGATCGATTTCTGCGAGTTCGGTGGGGCGCCAGCCAGTGCGCGCCACAATGACTCGCCATTTGTCGGACCACCGTTCCGCTCGAACAAAGTCCCTAAACATATCCCAGTAGATGTGGGTCAGGGCCCGAACTGGATTGAAGCTGCGTAGCGGCCCCCGTATTCCGAAAATCGGTGGTTCCTCTTCCCTTTCTTCCTGAAAAGTACCGAACAGACGATCCCAAAGAATGAAAACACCACCGTAATTTTTGTCCAGATAACAGTCGTTTTGCGCGTGGTGTACACGATGGTTGGACGGAGTCACAAAGAACCACTCGTACCATCCCATTTTTCCCACATGTTCTGTGTGTACCCAGAATTGATAAATCAAATTAGCGGACCCGACGGTCAGTACTGTCTCCGCGGGGATACCCAGTAAGAACATGGGAATATAAAACACCCATCCTAGAAGAAACCCAGTACTGGTTTGACGAAGCGCAGTGCTTAGGTTGTAGTCCTCGCTCTGATGGTGAGCGACGTGCGCTGCCCACAGGATCGATCGCTCATGGCCCAGGCGGTGTAACCAGTAGTAGCAGAAGTCATACAAGACAAAAGCGATAACCCAAGTCCAGGGACTCGCCGCATCCATCTGCGGCGCGGAGGCATACTCGCTGATCCAGTGATAGACGTAGGCTCCTACGCCCAAGGTGACGAATTTGCGCGTCTGACTTAGTACGCCTAAAAATAGGCTGCCGACAGCGTCATTGATTCGGTAGGTGTTTCGACCGGTATGTATACCCCAATACAGCTCGAAGGCCATAGCTAAAACAAATACCGGTATCGCGTAGGCAATTAGATCCACGAGTGCTCTCGCTCAGCGCGTGCTAGGCGTCTAGATCCGGAATCATTTCGTCCTTCAGACGCGCGATGGAGTCCTTCAGACGGAGCTTTTCCTTCTTCAAACGCTGGAGCAGTATCTGATTCTGATAAGGGTAGCTCTGCATTTCTATTATGCGGGTATCTAGGGCTCTATGCCTCGATTGCAACTGCATTAGGCGCATCGCTGGCGTAAGCACCTCGTTAGCGGCTTCTGCCTCGGGGTTTGGCTCCTTGCCGGGTGGCCAGTTCATGTCGTAAGGAATTGCATTACCTAGAGGCGGGTTGTCAAAGATAGCCCCGCTGTGCGCAGGGCACAAGGGGTGGATATCTACTGCAACCAGCCCAGGTATTCCAACCACAAGTCATCGCGAGCATCAGCCACGGCCAGAAAATGTGGGCTTGCGACCGTATCGCGACCGTTGTAACTCATGGGCGTGCCGTCCATAGCGAGCACAGCACCACCAGCGCCAGTTACTAACGCATCACCTGCAGCGACGTCCCACTCGCTGCATGGCGAGAAGCGTGGATACCAATCACCGCGGCCCTCTGCGAGCTCGCAAAATTTGAGGGCGCTTCCAAAGTTTTGCCGATCGAGCAGTCGCCTTTCCTGTACCCAGTCGATACTTGCCAACAGCTTCTCGTTTTTGTGGCGCTTGCTGGCGAGAAGCGTGGCCCTTGAGCTGTCTAAGGGCCGCGTTCGTACTTCCTCATAAAGCCAGCCTTCGGGTTGTTGAGTTCCGCGCCAAGCTCCAACACCGGGAGCACCAAGGTAGGCGAGCGCCGTGACAGGGCAATAGACGACGCCAAACACGGGTCTGTGATCGTCGATAAGCGCTAGATTGATGGTGAACTCAGAAGTCCGATCGAGAAACTCTCGAGTTCCGTCGAGCGGATCCACCATCCACAGCACAGGCCATTTATGTCGCTCCTGAAAAGCCTGTTCATCACTTTCTTCCGATAGCACGGGAATCTTCGGCGTAACCCGAGCTAGGCCGTCAAACAGGAGCCGATGCGAGGCAAGATCGGCCTTTGTGAGCGGTGTTCGATCCTCTTTTTGTTTCACCTCGGTTCGCATCTCGGAGCTTTCGTAGTGACGAAGAATCTCCTTTGACGCTTCCGCGCAAAGATCAAGACACTGCTCAATCTGTAGCTCGTTTAGGTGGACGACACCTCGTAAACCCATGCGGCGTACTATAGCATTGCGCGGATGATCGACTGGTCAGCTATCGACACCGTACTCCTGGATATGGACGGCACGCTGCTGGATCTGCGCTACGACAATCATTTCTGGATGGAGTACCTGCCCGAGGCCTATGCACGCCGCCATGGTGGGAAGGTCACGGAGGCCAAGGCCTACCTGATGGCCGAATTCGAAGCGGTGCGTGGCACCCTACCCTGGTACTGCTTAGACCACTGGTCGCAACGCCTAGGGATGGATATCCCTTCTCTCAAACTTGAACTGAAGCATATGATTCAAGCGCGCCCATACACGCTTGACTTCCTCGCTCGCCTCCACGAAAGCCCTCAACGCGTTCTCTTGGTTACGAACGCCCACCGGGAAACACTGCGCATTAAAATGAACGAGGTCGATATCACCGACTGGTTTGACGACATTGTTGTGTCGCATGATTTTGGCGCACCGAAAGAGAGCCAGGTTTTTTGGCAGAAGTTTCAGAAGCAGTTTCCTTTCGACCCTAGCCGCACTCTTTTCATCGACGACACCGAATCGGTGCTCCATGCGGCAAAAACCTTTGGTGTAGGTCACTTACTTACGATGCTTCAGCCCGACAGCGCAGTGGATAAAAGACTGACGACTCAGTTCCCCGCTATACATCACTTCGACGAGATCATGCCGGCCGAGGCGCAATCCTAGTGGACAAACTGCGTGTCGATAAGTGGTTGTGGGCGGCGCGTTTTTTCAAAACTCGATCACTAGCGAAAGGCGCGATCGAAGGTGGCAAGGTCCGAATCGCTGGTCAGAGAATCAAAGTGTCGCGGGAAGTTTCCGTCGGAGACACACTGCGAATAGCTCAGGGCTGGGACGAACGGGAAGTCGAAATACTAAGGCTTTCGGATCAGCGACGCAGCGCCAGTGAAGCTCAAACGATGTACTGCGAGAGCGAAGAGAGCATTGCGCGACGACAGCAGTCGGCGCAAGCAAGAAAGCTTGCCGGTGGAATGACTGAGCGCCCGGCGAGGCGGCCGGATAAGCGAGAGAGACGGCAGATGCAGCGTTTGCAAGACTTCGACTGATGTACCTAGCTAGGTCTAGTCAATCGATGCCCGGTCTTTCGGCTTCGAATTGGGAGAAAACATCAAGATCAATGCGAATGTGAGCCGATACCAGAGGCGTAAATTCTTGGACCTCAACACTCTCGTCGCACAAGCACTGCGGGATGCGGGAAAGAAGTTCTTAGCCTTTGTCGGCAAAGGTTTGGAGCCTTCGATTGCCCATCTTCTTAGAGCTAGTACCTGTCTCCTACGGTCCGTTAAGCGCTGCAATCGCGGGCCAAGCTTGCTTATTCCCGGAGAACCGCGCAGGTTGTCGCTGTGCTGCCGATAAGCTGCGGTCGCATCAGTAAGATAAGCCGTCGGCAAGTCGAACATAATCGCCAGCATCAACGCGGCCCAGTCGTGCATGGGCCACGGTGCGTTTCTGTGAGTCACCAGAATTTCCGCAAGCTCCCTCGAGATGCACATCGACATGCCAAGCGCCGGACTGACCAAAGGCAAGTCAGGACTGTTGGCAACGACTTGGGTCTTGTAGGGAGATAGACTTTTTTCATAGAACGAATCAGCGAGACGGCGCCCCTTCTCATC
>JBCCQO010000033.1:0-15139 GCA_039024595.1 Pseudomonadota bacterium
AACGAATGGGGTTCGGGCCGACGTGTAGCGATGATTTCCGCTCCTGCCAGCTCAAGCGTTTTCCAGAAATGCCCTAGCAGAATCGCGGCGAACAGAATGAGCAGGGAGGCAACCGGCGACTGAGGCAACTCGCTTACCGAAGCAAGGCACAACAATGCTACGGTGAAAAGCGTCAGTTTCCGGTGCGCCGTTGACGCCCTAAGCCGGTATCGCCGCTCGCTTTGCCGCAAGGATCAATTCGATGATGTGCCGATGGGCAAGCTCATTAGGCAGCGCTTTGTTCAGAAACCAGTCGAATAACTCCTGATCCTGACAACCCATCAAAGCGCGATAACGAGCCTTATCGTCTGCGCTTAGATTCGGATAATGCTTCTCTACAAACGGCCCTAGAATTAAGTCGAGCTCAAGCATGCCGCGGCGACTGGCCCAACGCATCTGCCGATAATCGATTTCTTCGTCATTGCTCATCTCGACTGCTCACTACGACTATTCATTGTGCTCGCTCACTACGACGGCTCATTGCACTTGCTCACTACGACTACTTAAAGCGAATACTCATTTCGGGTGTTCTCTACGACAGCTTACATGACACCTTCATACGACACCTTACCGAGGAGTTTGCCCCTTCGTGACTCGCTGAGCTTACTGACCTAACTGACACTACTAACCTTTCTGGCCTTACTGGCCTTACTGACCTCACTGGCGGTCGCTTCCCCGACGACCCCTTGAAGTTCGCATCGAACAAGTGGACCGCGAAGCAAGACTAGAGGGCTACTCAAGCAAGGTAGCTTCAGCAGATGGTCCCTGAGAGATCGAAAAACCAACCGGAAACTCGCATTCTCTCAGTAGTGCCCTGGTGCGAGGCCCGCCCAGTAGGAACGAGTCTAGGAATGCGTCGAATCGCCTGCAGAGCTATCATGAACGGATGAGACGCCCAATCCAAGCGTTTGGCCACTAAGGACTGAATTTGCCCTTCTATATTTGTCAGCTTCCCGACGAGTCCCTACTCCACCTGCGGGGCAAGAACATTCCTGCTTTTCTCCAAGGCCAACTGACCTGCGATACACGTGGTCTCGGTTCTGCGAACGCAGTGCCCGGTGCTCTGTGTAGCGCCAAGGGCCGCGTACTTAGCGACGTACTTCTGCAGGAACAGGGTGAAGATCACTGCACGTTGCGCCTGCGCCGTTCCGTAGCCGCAGCTGTTGCACAGGTACTCAGCCGCTATGCACAGTTTTCCCGGATTAGCGTCGAAGAAGAGCCGAGCGTCGATCGACTTTATGGCATCTACGGCCAGTTGCCGGAGAATATTGCGCTAACACCAGATGCAAACGGCGCAGTCCAGCTAGCATCAATTCCCATCGCGGTCGATAAAGTAAGCTCCGCCCTCAATCACCGCGTTTCGATCACCCGCCGTAGCGAGCACACGGCAGAAGTCCGGCTGCATGAGGACGTGCAAGCAAACTTTGTCCTAGGGGAAGAAGCGGCCAAACAAGGAGCGCAAGGTGCGTGGCAGGGGGAATTACTCCGCGCGGGTCACTATGCGATCGATGTCGAATCTTTAGAAAAGTACACACCACAGGCGCTGAACTATGACTTGACCGGACTCGTGTCGTTCAAGAAGGGCTGCTACACAGGACAGGAGGTCGTCGCGCGTCTGCACTACAAAGGGAAGAGCAAGAAGCGACTCGGAGTCTACCTGAGCGCAAGCGGTGAAGCTGAGAATAACGCAGCAAGTATCGAGATCGATGATTCACTGCACCTGCCGGAAACCGACGTAACCACCAGCCCTCGTGCCGGCAAAGTACTGCGAGTTGGCGTCACATCCGAACCTGGTCTGAGTAGTGCCGCAGAGGTACAAGCAGACGCTATAACTCTGCCGCTGGTTACCAGCTCAGGTCTAAAGCTTATACCGCTAGGCAGGGAAACGAACCGCAGTGAGTTGCCTTAGCGCCGTCGACCGACTTGTCTGCCCTTAGCCGTTCACCCTGACTTCGTATCGCACTGGCTAGCCAGGCAATTGCCAATCGACGGCACCTCGCCCCTGCTCCCGCAAGAAATCATTGGCGCGACTAAAGTGCTTGCAACCCAAAAATCCACGATGAGCGCTCAGCGGTGAGGGATGCGGTGCGGTTAGCACCAGGTGATGCGAGGCGGTCACAGCCCGTCCTTTTTTTTGCGCGTGAGAGCCCCAAAGCATAAACACCGTGGGCTCGGCCCGCTCGTTCAATAGCTCGATCACCCGGTCAGTAAATGTCTCCCAACCCTTACCCTGGTGTGAACCCGCCTCACGGTGCGCCACGGTCAGCACACTGTTGAGGAGCAGCACACCCTGATCCGCCCACGACTGAAGGAAACCGTGGCGAGGCGCTGTGACGCCGAGATCTGAGTACAGTTCTTTGTAGATATTGAGCAGAGAAGGCGGCACAGCCACGCCACGATTGACGGAGAAGCATAGCCCATGCGCCTGACCGGGATTGTGGTATGGATCCTGACCTAGGATCACCACGCGCACCTGATCCGGCGGCGTTGCCCAAAAGGCTGTAAATATCTCTCTGGCTGGTGGATACACTGGAACGCCCGCGCTGCGCTGTTCACGCAGAAATAACGAAAGCTCCTGCATGTACGGCTTAGTAAACTCTGCCTCCAATAGCCTTAGCCAAGCGGGCTGAAGTTTAACGGTGCGCTGCTCATCGCTCATACTCGGTGAATTCCTTATCCCTGCGTTTTGACATCAAACTAGTAAAACAGCGCCCCTTGGCAGGCACGACGCAAGATTCTAAATGGCGTCAAATCAGTAGCTTGGAAGGCATTCTTTAGATCGCACATATTACGTATACTGAAGCCCGTTACGCTAGGCACTCGTAGTTCGGTGCCTAGCATTGGCATAAAGCAGCGGAAGTTCAACAATTCTATGAGCAATAAACGGCCTTCCCTGCCGGCTTACATACGACTCCCCGACGGTCTGCGCTTCGCGGGCACTGCGGGGTTGAACGACGACAGAGCATTACGTTTTCAACCGAAACAAGCCATAGCGCCACTCCCCCCCGAAGGCCTCCCGGTACAGCTACTCATCGTCGGCTTAGACGGCGATGACGAGACCCAGGTTACCGTGGACGGCAGCATAGAGGCTGCGAACTCTCGCGAACTTTTACTTGCTGCCGATCAGGAACTCCCAGATCCTCTGTTGGAGGCCCTCGACCCTGGCGCCATCGTTTGGCTGCCAACAGAGATAGAGTCGGACGAATTACTCAAGAACATGCGTCAAATGGGCCGCGAGCAGCTCCTACGAGCACTGCGCCGGTTTCTGCTAGAACTTGGTGATCAACTTTTCGACCTCTCTACGTCATCACGCTACGGCATCTCTGGACAGCATGCGCACTACGACGCCTTAAACATGCTCAAGCGGAATAACGACCGCTTTATGGAGACTTTCAGCGAGCATCTTATGTCGAGTCTGGCGACCACTGAAAAAGACAAGGGCCAGACCTTCGCTGATTTAGAAGCTGCGTCTGCGCAAAACCTCGACTTAGTTGCGCTTGACGAAATGGATCAGAAACTGGCGGTCGACAAGCTAGTCAGCTCCTTGATTGAAAAGCATCGCATTACCCTTGAATGTCTGACGATTCGCTCCGCATTGGTTGCAGACATCGAGCCAAGAAAAGCTCGCACACCGTTTCACCCGACCTACATTGTTCAGGCATTCACGACCTCGCTAGATGCTATTTCTGATAGCGTCGAGGTGATCAAAGATACGCTGGAGTTCTTTGGTAAAGAATACGCGCCCGTCCTCGACAAGCTCTATCCCCAACTAAACGAACTATTTATTAAAGCCGGTATCGAGACCGACCTTGAAGAAGACATCAAGGAGAACGGTTCTCTGTTAAACCCGGTAGAAAAGCGAATCATTAAGAGCACGGTCAGGCCGAAGGATCGGGAGGCGCTCGAAGGGTCCAGAGGTGGCGCTGGCGGCGCCGAGGGTAGCGACACCGCCACTGGCCAGAACGCTACCGGGAGTGGTACTGGAGGCGGCGCCAATAGCGATGAACAAGCTGACTCGAAGGTTCAAGGCGCGACGACCGAGAGCGATAACGGTCTAGCGACAGAATCTGCCCACAACAGCGGCAGAGACCGACACGACTCGATGTACGATGCGGTCGTGCACGCACTCAATACCAGCAGAGCAGCACCGGGCAACGATGAAGGTCAGCAAGAAGCAACGGATGATAGCGACGACGATGCAGCGACCGGTGAGGGGGCTCAAAAAACCGGAGACAGCGGCAGTGGAGCGATAGCAAGCTCAGCCGTTAGTGGGGAGCAAAACAGCGGGGAGCAGAACGCGGACGCTCCCATCAACACGGGGAATCAAGAGCGCCTATTGGAAGCACTGCTTGCAATGCAGACGCAGCAGCTGCAGGCACAGCAGAACCTCGGCGACTTAGAACCCTTAGAAGAGCTCATTAAGTCTCAACTGGGTCCCGATGCGGAAACAACGATCGGTCGTGACGGGGCCAATCGCTTGGGGTTTGTCGACAATGTCTTTCGAACGCTGCACAACAATTTTGAAGTAAGCTCAGACATGGCTCCCAGCCTTGCGAGACTTCGCGTTCCCCTCGCCCGACTCTCTCTTCGCGAACCTCGTTTCTTTGCTCAGCCAGACCACCCTGCGCATCAGCTACTGAACAAGATTTCGGTACTCGCCAGTGCGGACAACTCGCAAAATAGAAACCTACTCGGCAAAGTATCGTCCATCGTCGATCAGGTGGCAGAGAGCTACAACGAAGATCCGGTTGTGTTTGATGAAGCGCAGGCCAACCTCGATGCGTTGCTCGCACAGCAAGACCGAGTCTACGACCGAAACGTTGAACGCGTCATTAGTGGGCTTGAAGGGCAGGAGAGACTGATACGAGCGCAGCGTCGCGTTGAGCGAATGTTAGATGCGCGCCTCGACCGTAGCGACAGTCCCAAGCCTATCGTCGACCTATTAGAAGGCGGTTGGAGATCGGCTTTAGTACAGCTCGCGTTGCGCGAAGGTGAGGACAGCGTCGCATGGCAGGAGGAAGCCGCCCTGCTCGACAGTCTCCTGGGTAAGTTTCAGGAAAGTAAAAGCACCTCGCTAGGCGAAGCAGAGATCAAAGAGATGCAAGTGCGCCTGCGCGCGCTAAACAAACGTTTGCAAGCATCAAACCCCGGCTCGGTGGCCCACGAACAAGCACTGCGGCGTGTCAACGCCGTGCTCACAGGTCGTCTTCCCCTTGCTACGAGTGCTTATCAGGCGGCTATTCACGCACCGGTTACGCCAAACGAAAAAAGAGTCGAACAGCTACCTCGCCTGCGCCGATGGCTGCGTCGTGTTTCCGATTTGGAACCGGGTGCGCGGCTCCGTTATCGCGACAAACAGGGTCGACGCCGTCAAATGAGGCTAATCTGGGTTAGTGATGAGAAAGATCGCTTCGCCTTTGTGAATGAGCGTGGACAGAAGATCGCCGAACTTACGGCGATCCAATTAGCTCGTCAGTTGAGCCGCGGAGCGCAGTCGCGCTCTCCTGTCGAGGACATGTCTGTCCTCGACCAGAGCATGTATGAAACCCTTGAACAGGCCCAACGTACGCTCACCTTCGACCGCAACCGTGACCAGCTTACAAAGCTTATTAACGGCGACTCACTGCTCTACCAGCTCCAGCGAAGCTTACGTCATGCGCAGGCGCGCTCCACGGAGCACGCGTTCATGCTGATTGATATCGATAATTTCAACCTGGTAAACGAGGTCTTCGACGAAACCAGCGGCGATCAGGTACTAGGGGAGTTCGCTCAGCTACTGGGCCAATTGAACGATCGACGCGCGCTAACGGCACGCATGAAAGAGGACGAGTTTGGGGTTTTGCTGACCTATCGAAGCGTTTCTGAAGCTAAAGTGATCGCGAACAAGATTCGAGAGGACATCGCCCAAAGCAGTCTAAACATCGGCGCCGAGGCAGTTTCCTTCACCGTATCGATTGGCATCGCAGCAGTCGTGCAGGCCAGCGAAAGCCCAGAGAGTATCGTCACACAAGCAAGGTCGGCGCTTGAACTCGCAAAGAGCCAAGGACGAGATCAGGTTGTTGTCTTTGATGTAGACCAAGAAGAAGTACTCAATTATCTACGCGACAAAGAAGCATCGAGAAAACGCCTCGACGAGGCAATGTCGACCGATGGCTTGGTGCTCCGCGCACAGCCGATCGTGCAAAGCTCCGTAGACGGAAGCGAAAGCGCTACCCACCACTATGAAATTTTACTGGCGATTCGAGAACAAAACGGAGAGCTGGTGTCGCCCCAGGATTTTATCCGATCCGCAGAACGCTTTGGCTATGTGACCCTCGTCGATCGCTGGGTGATTAAAGAGGCTTTTTCCTGGATTTCCCAGCTCATGGATACGCAAAAAGAAGTGCCGGAACTCTCAATTAATTTATCCGGGACGAGCATCACAGAAAATGAATTTCTGGACTACGTGCTTGAACAAATTTCGGAGTATGGGGTAGGTACCAGCAAGCTCTGTTTCGAGATCACGGAAACTGGCGCTATAGACAACCTACCTCGCGCCGCCGATTTCGTCAGAACCCTTCAAAACATTGGTTGTAAGTTCTCTCTTGACGACTTCGGCACCGGCTTAGCTAGTCACAAGTACCTCAAGGAACTCCCGGTCGACTACGTAAAAATCGACGGTACCTTCATCACGGAGGTCCATAAGAGTCGAACAGACTTTGCTATGGCCAAGTCGATTAACGACCTCGCGCATTTTCTCGGGCAGAAGACGGTCGCGGAGTGCGTAGAAAGCCTCGATTGCGTGCCCGCACTCCGTGAAATCGGCATCGACTATCTTCAAGGATGGGGTATCGGGCTGCCCCGTGTGTTGACGGAGATCACCGAAGAGTTGGCTAATATTGAGACCTGAGTGCACAAGACAGTACAACCGCGATCTCACGCGCCTTCAGTAATTTTAGGCTTTGTTCGCTCCGTCAGTGCCTTCGCAAACGCATCACCTCATTAAGCCTTCAAGAGCATGGATTTTCGCTGCTTTCCTTGCGATTGCGGAATTAGGCTTGCCAGCGTATTTCGCAGGCGCCTGGGAACCTGAAACAACAGCGGCAAAGTCGACTGCGGATGACGAAACCTTAACTAATCGCAACTCACACGACCCGCTTCCAAGGGAGAGTCTAGCTGCAGGGTCGGGCGACCTGATCAATCAGTTGAACAGCCGCGTGGGCATGGTCTCTATTCCAGCGACGCGCAGCGAGCAAGGGAGAACCAAACACTTCAAGGAGAGTTGCTCGGGGACGCTAGTGAGCACGAACGAGGAGCGGTCCTCAACCGTTTGGGTACTTAGTGCCTGGCACTGCTTCGAGGACTACCGTGATCTTAGTCGGGATATCCTATTTACAACCGTCAATGGTCAGAGCGCAAAAGCAAGACTGGTCAGCAGTGGCGGAAGCATGCGTGCTGACTGGGCTCTGCTCAAATTAGACACTCCTATGGAACCGGCAGTGAAGCTCCTGGTTAGGGAGTTTGACGTAAATGCGTCAATAATTATGGCCGGTTACCCCAGAGCTAATCGACAACAAGCTGGAGAACATAGCCAGGTAGGCAGAACGTTCACGGTAGCCAACCGCTGTGCGGTGACCGGCCAAGACAAAGAAGACTTCGCAAGCACTTGCGTTCTGCCGAAGGGCAGCTCGGGTGGTGCGGTTTTCGCGCTTGCTAACGCACACGCAGACCCTCCGACCCATTCACTTCCTCGAGCAGGTCAAAGCAACACTCCAGCAACCAAGGCTGACGAAGAACAGGCGCGCCCATCGGACGAATTACAGACAGGCATCGAGCCATTTCGAGCAAGCATCGAGCTAACTCAAGGAAACGTCGAACTACCTCGATTTGTTGGGGTCATTTCACGCGGGGACAGCGAGTCTTTGAGTATTTTCGTCCCACTGCAACGAATCTTGCCTGCCATCGCAAACCATCTCCGCTAGTTACCGTTGGCCAACGCCGAAGATCGTGAACCGGGCTGATAGGGCTCGATAGCTTCTTCGCCACCCTTCGGTTAATTCAAACGCCATTCGTGTCTAACCTCGCCGCCTAAATCAGCTTTGGAAGAGACTAATCGCAGATAAGGGCGTGCTAGTTTGACTGTTGTGCCTCCGGAGATACATCGTTCGCCGCACTGCAATTAGCTTTGCGCACAGCGTCTTCTAAGGAATCAACGGCGTTGTCGACGGTAAAGGCACCGCCGCCCTGGTACTCATCGAACAGATTGATCATCCGGTCAGAGCGTCTACCTAGTTTCATTAGGCGAAGGTAGAGGCTGCGTTTGGCTTTGGGCTTGGTGAAAGCGTCTAAGAGAAACGCTGCAATGCTAAGGGGACTCAGCAGAAAGTCGCGCAGAGCGTCGGCGGCCAGCTTCAGCTGAAACACCAACAAATGCCTCAAAGCTTGAGCGACCGGAACAACAGTCTCCGGATTGTGATCTCGCAACCCACGAGTATCGTCGTGTCCCTGGTCCGCGCTGCGCTCTGTTTTGTCATCATTCCTATTGCGCATTTTCAATACCCGCTTTTTTTGTGGAGGCTTTCTTTAAAATCTAAAAGTGTTCTAAACACTCGGGATACTCTCGATACTCTCAACTCTATCGATTTTCTCGATTCTCTAAATCGTCGCGGTAGTCGTAATACTTTGTTCGCTTACACTCTAGACTCAAGTCTCGCGCGCCTACCTTGGTCCATGCAATCCGACGTTACTGACGCTTTTTGTACAAGCACCAAAAAGCGGATCTTTGCACACTGCCGGGTCCACCACCTTCAGATTGCATACCTTGACCGTTATGGCCTCTCACGCTCCGCCCTTGTTGCTCAAGGCTAACAACGTTTTTAGAACTTCACTGATACCAGGTTCCGGCGGGCTCTGTAATGAAATCGGACTCGGTAATTTCAAGGAGCGTGGGTAATTTTTTCTCCATTGCGGTACTCCATGCAACCGTTAACGCGGCTCCCAGCTCCGCTAGTTTATCCACGCGTCCCGCGCGACAACCCTGCGCCTTCGCTAGTGCGACAAAGTCAGGCGCCTTCACATCAACCCCAATCGGCTCGATCTCAGCCGCAACCATGCCCGAGCGAATCTCTCCATAACCGTTGTTATTCCATAGCAGAACAATGATCGGGAGTGACTCCTGCACCGCAGCGGCGAGTTCGGCGATCGTAAACTGCGCTGCACCATCTCCTATTAGAGCCACTACGGGAACGTTTCCTCCCAAGGCCCTATGTGCACCAATCGCTGCCGGTATCGCATAGCCTAATGTCCCTGCACCGGTTGCGGAATGGAAATAGCGCCTCGGTGCGACGGACCGGTACTGCCACACGGCGTAATAAGTCGGCAAGGTGCTGTCACCAACCAAACAAACCGTGGGTAGTGCCGCTTTGATCACGGAGAAAAAGTCATTCA
Organism: Pseudomonadota bacterium; assembly: GCA_039024595.1. GTDB lineage: Bacteria > Pseudomonadota > Gammaproteobacteria > Pseudomonadales > Halieaceae > Congregibacter. The sequence continues at coordinate 9,466 of JBCCQO010000033.1, forward strand.
TCTGCGGATGAAAATGCTCTTCATCCTCTACCGCTTTGTTTATACGAGAGCAGCGCTGAATCGCAGCCTCGCCGATTGGTGCCTCTGGAGAAAACTTAGCAGGTCGCTCAAGAACGTGTTCTACAGTTGTGGGGCTCTCTGTTGATGTTTTGCGTGCCAAGGCTTCGTTGAGCATCTTTAGCGTAATCGTGCTATCACCGCAGATAGGCAGATCAGCGCGCTGGTTGCGGCTCAACTGGTGCGCGTCAATGTCCACCCGTGCGAGCCACTTCAACGATGGCAAAGGCCCCAAAAACAACATGTCATAGTCGGTTTCGCCAAATTCAGTGCCAATGGCCAAAACGCAGTCCGACGACGCCAAAGCCTCTCGTACACTCGCTAAGCTAGGCCCACCGCTGACGAGCAAAGGGTGCTCCGGCGGCAGGATTCCTTTCCCGTTAACGGTGAGCACGAGCGGCGCCTGCAGGAATTCAACGAGATCACGCAGCTCTCTGGCCGCGGGGGTCGCTCCGCCACCGGCGAGTAAGACTGGCTTTGATGAAGCGAGTAACTTCTCCGCAAGAATGGACACGGTGCTCGGATCCGGCCCGGGGGCAGGAATGCGTGGCCAAATTTCTTCCTTCAAATGATCCGCGTTCGCCGTGATTACATCGAGCGGGATTTCTATGTGCACCGGTCCAGGGCGCGCACTTTCGAAGACCGCATAGGCGCGTGCGAGCAGCTTAGGCAACTCATCTGGCCGCATCAGTGTATGGCTGAATCGGGTGCACTGCTTTGCGAGTGATCGCTGATCCGGCACCTCGTGCAAACGCCCTTCGCCCAAGCCCAGGTGTTCCCGCGCCGCTACTGAGCTAATCACAAGCATCGGCACCGAATCTGCTAGAGCCTGCATCAACGGTGTTATTGCATTGCCAAGGCCTGGACCGGAAATAAGAAAACACGCCGCAGGCTTACCTGTGGCTCGCGCGTAGCCATCGGCCATAAACGCGGCGCCTTGCTCGTGCCTTGGAGAGATATGGCGAATGTTGCTGTCGGCAAGCCCTCGGTACAGCTGGACCGTATGATTTCCAGGAATTCCGAATACCGTATCGATACCGTAATGCGCAAGCAACCGTACCAAGTACTCTCCGCAACTGACCATTACGCTAAGACGCTGCCTCGCGAGATTGGGACTCTGCGTTACCTAAATGCTCCTGACCCCGATCACGCGCTAGCTCTATTTGCTTCTGCCGTTCAGCAAAACGGGCCTTATCGCTTTGACTGGTGTGTTGTACGCAATGGGGGCAGCTGACGCCCTTCTGGTATTCCTCGGAAGCGAGGTCACACTCGCTCAGCGGTCTCCTACAAGCGAAACACTGTTGATAGCTGCCCTGGCTCAGCGAATGGTCGACAGAAACTCGTTCGTCAAAGACAAAGCACTCACCCTCCCAACTACTGTTCTCCTGAGGCACTTCTTCCAGGTATTTCAAGATACCCCCGCGAAGGTGGTAAACCTCCTCATAGCCTTGCTCTAGCAGGTAGGCGCTCGCCTTTTCGCAACGAATACCGCCCGTACAAAACATCGCGACTTTTTTGTTCCTATCCTGGTCCAGATTGTCTTTACTCCAGCTGGGAAACTCGCGGAAGTTCTCTAAACCAGGATCAATCGCCCCCTTAAAGGTACCGATAAGCGTTTCATAACTATTCCGCGTATCGATTAAGGTGACCTCCGGGTCTTCGATCAGCTGGTCCCAATCCTTCGGATCGACATAAGTTCCGACCAGGCGTCTGGGATCAATACTCGCCACGCCCATGGTGACGATTTCCCGCTTCAACTTTACTTTCATGCGCAGAAATGGAAGCTGTGCGTTCTCCGCTTCCTTTACCTCCAGATCACTCAGACGAGAATCTTGACGGAGAAATTTCAGTAGCTGATCAATCGATTCACGACTACCTGCGACCGTCCCGTTTAGGCCCTCCTCTGCAAGAAGTAATGTTCCTTTGATCTCGAGCGAATGACAGAGATTGAGGAGGGGCTCGCGGAGCTCTCGGTAGTCTGGCAAGGCGACAAATTTATACAGAGCCGCAACAATATTCATACTTTCCGCTCATCCCCCGGTGAGGTGCCGCGTAGTGACGCTGTATTGTCGATAGACCGTTCTTTATCATCGGTAACGCTTTCATCAACAGTAACTTGGGAAGTACCGAGACTCGCCTCCACCCCCGGTTCCCTACCGCGGTCGCGGCTTCCACCGAGACAGTCGGGTGAGGCGGCCGGCGGCTGCTCTCTTTCACGCCACTCTGACGGGTCATAGAGAAACATCGACAGAGCATGAATAGGCCCCGCCAAAAGCTCCGACGCCGCTTGATAGATTAATTGATGGCGTGCCACCTTACGAAGCCCGGTGAATCGCTTGCTGACCAATAGCAGACGGAAGTGCGTTTCTGAGTCTGCCGGTACGCTATGCTGATGGCTCTCGTTCTCTAGCTGCAGATACACGGGCTCAAAGCGGTCTTCGACGAGTCGTCGGAGTTGTGTTTCAACGATCATACATGCCCCCTAAACCGCGATTATACGATCCATGAGCGGCGAAAGGCATCGCAACACGGCGCTTTTATTGGGCAGCTTCCGCACTGCAGGGTGACACTCTATAATCAAGCCATGAACGAGCAAGATCGTTTCGATATCGCCTTCGCTGGGGAGTGCCTTGACGGCTTCGAACCGGCAAGCGTCCGTGTTGCAATAGGTCGCTTGTTCAAGGCCGATGATGCAACCTTAGAAAGACTCTTTTCAGGAAAACGCCAGAAAATAAAGAAGAACTGCGACCGAGAGACCGCTGCTAAATATCAGCGCGCCATTCGTGACGCGGGCGGCAAAGCAATCATCACCCGAGCGCAGGCTCCTATACTGGAGGTCTCGCAAGACCAGGAGCCCGCGCAGGAACGAAAACGATCACAGGGCGTTGCATCGGAAACGGCTGACCCCGTGGCCGTTGAGACCAAAGGAACGGATGAGAAAGCTGTCCCGTCGGCAGAGGTGGAACAAGCCGTCGGTGCCGATCCCGATCTAAGTTTTCCCGATCCCGTCGCTGAAAATCGGGCTGCGCCTTTATCGCTAGCACCTGCTGGTTCCGACGTGCTTCAAGAGCACGAGCGGCAGGTTTCAACGGCCGTGCATGTCACAACGGATCACTTAGAACTCGCGCAAGTGGGCGAAGACTTAGGCCCCTCGACCACGGTCAATACGGAGGCTGTGGCTGTGCCTGATTTCGAGCTTTTGGCCGCGGGGGAGAATCTTACCGACAGCGTTGAAAGCCCGACTGAATTGCGATCCGGTACCTCAGCGTTAGAGCTCTGCCCACCGGAACACGACCTGAGCGACTGCGCGCCCACCAAGGAAGAGGCACCTAGCTTCGAGTTGTCGGGTATCGCGCTAGCAGACGCGGGCTCCGATCTGCTCGAGGCGTCTGAGCGACAGCCATCATCCGCTAGCGCACCCGACACAAGTCATTTGAGCATCGCCGATTCTCTTTCAAGTCAGGACTAGGTCTGAACGTGTCAAGGTGTGTCGGAAGCATGTCGAAAACTCGGCCGCTTGGCCAAAATGAAACGTTCTGGTTTGAGCCAATTTGCATTCCTACTCCCGCGTTGGAAACGGGGTAAGCTTGTTAAGAGAGTTTCGGGACCAGCAAGGTCTCTAGCGGCGTAAAAACCCATCATTCCCAACACCGACAACTTGAAGCCGTGAGCAAGCACCCAACCAAAGAGCCAGAAGACAAGACAATCGCGCCCGGACTGATCCGTCGTTTCGCGGCCATTATCTACGACTCGCTTTTGGTCATTCCTTTAATAATGGCCTGCGTCGCGGCGACGCTGGGACTGAAAGTCGCTATGGGGACCGCGGGCGAGGACATCCTTCCACCAATCGTCGTTCAAAGTGTTGCCGTGTTAGCGTGCATCGGCTTTTTTTCCGTATTCTGGCTCAAGAGCGGTCAAACTCTCGGCATGCAAGCGTGGCGAATAAAGCTGGTCGCCAGCGCCGGAAACGAACTCACCTTGGGTCGTATGGTTACCCGCTGTGGTTCCGCTTTGCTGTCGTTCGGCTGCCTAGGAATTGGATACTTCTGGTGCTTGGTGGACAAGAGAAAACGTACCTGGCACGACTACTTATCTGGCACAGAGCTTGTTCTCTTACCGAAGAGCAGTCGCGACAAACGCAATGACATACACAACGACATGCACAACAACAAAGCCAGCCCAAACGATGCCGGCGAGGATGCAAACCGAGCTGCTTCGTCAGGCGCTGCGCCCGAGCAAAAGCAAGCCGAGTAGCAAGAGTATTGCGATAGGTGCCGCCGCCGCATACAAGGGAGGAAAGCCGAAAACTAATGAGGCAGGCCCCAACAGTCCCTTGGTGAGCCAAAACAACACTCCGAGCATCACTCCGGTAAACAAGCGAAAACCAAGGGTTCCGTCGCGTAGCGGACCGAACACAAACGACACCGCTACCAGTACCAGCGCTGCAACCGCGAGTGGCTGGAGAAGCTTTGACCACATCGCCAACCTAAATTCGGCGGCGTCATCACCCTGCGTTTGCAAAAACTGCGAATACCCGCGCAGATCTCTTAGAGAAAGCTGCTCCGGCTCTACGTTCTCTAACGCCAGCACCTGAGGTGTTACATTGCTAGGAACCTCTAAGCTGGCGCTTACACTAGTTGCTACATGGCTGCGACGAAACACCGTAGCTACAACGTCCTCGAGCTGCCAAACCCCATCGGCATAGGAACCGGCTTCGGCCCTGATGACTTGTTCCAGCCCGCCACTAGCCGCCAGCTGGTAGAACCTCACACCAAATACTTCTTGCTCTAGGGTTAAAGCGCTTACCTGCATAAAGCTGCGGCCATCGCGCTGCCAAATCCCTTGCTCGATGGACACGCGCTGATCGTTGTAGAGAGCAACAGAGCGAAGGCTCTGTGCTCGTTGCTCTGTGACCGGCGCAAGATACTCGCCCACCAGAAAGCCTGTTACGGCGAGTAGACCGGCTTGCATAAGTACGGAGCAAGTGAGTCGAAACTTAGACAGACCAGCGGCGCGCAATACAACCAACTCGCCGGCGCTCGCCAACTGCCCAAGGCCGATCATTGAGCCCACTAGCGCGGCAAAAGGGACGAATTCGTAACAACGGCCAGGCAGCGTCAGAAGTACGTAACGACCGATTTCTGAGAAGCCGTAACGATCACTTCTACTATCCGACTCATCGATAAAGGCAGATAGCGCATCGATACCGACGATAACGAGCAGTACTAGCAACGTGCTGCGCCAGACCACCGCAGCTAGATACCAATCGATTTTACCCATTAGTGTTTAGACACTTGGCGGAGACTTGGCCAAAACAAGAGCAGCGCGGCCAATAGGGCAAAACCGCCATGTATCAGCCAGAGTTGTTCTACATCACCCTCCCCCTCCGCGGCGCGCGTGCGCGCACTTGCGAGTAGGAGTAGATAACACAGGTGCACAAGGAGCGCCGGCGCTAGCTGCAGATAACGACCACGGCGATGATTCGTTTTACTCAGACTGAGGGCTAGCAGGGCGACAATAGGAACCATGACCGCCAGAGACAGACGCCAATGGAGCGCCGCTCGTTCCTCGCTGGACGACGAGTCAAGGAGGTCGAGTGTTGGCTTACCGTCAACCT
>JBCCQO010000034.1:0-15085 GCA_039024595.1 Pseudomonadota bacterium
GAAGGACTTCGCGCTGCTCTCCTGGGCGTACCGCGAGGCGTTTTTCGCGAACTCGCAAAACTCGCCTACTACGTTCCGATGGCGCTATTCGTACTGGTGCTTAGCTTTATCCCTGGAGTAAACGCTGCAGCGCCGCTGCTCTGGTTTCTCCTCGGCGCGTGGATGATGAGCATCCAATTTGTGGACTACCCCATGGACAATCATCAGCGAAGCTTCCGCGATGTTCGTAATGCGGTGTCGGACCAACGCTTGTCGAGCCTGGGCTTCGGTGGATTGGTGGCGGCTTGCGCCAGTATTCCGATCGTGAATTTCTTTGTGATTCCCGCAGCAGTGGTTGGCGCCACGATCCTTTACGTGGAAGAGCTCCGCTGAGCGAATTGTGACTGACCGATGCTTACCGCGCGACCGTTAACGGCTTAGAAGCTCTTCTGGAGGGTGCTCACACCGAACCGGTTCCCCTAAGAGCGCTTCCAGGTCGGGTAGTAAAAACGCATCGTCTTCGCTGGCGAAGCTGATTGACTGACCGCTTGCTCCCGCCCGACCGGTGCGCCCGATTCGGTGTACGTAATCTTCCGGATCCTCCGGCAAGTTGTAGTTGACGACATGGCTCACACCGTCGACGTGTATACCGCGCCCGGCCACGTCAGTTGCCACGAGAACCGCAATCGACCCACTTTTGAACTGATCCAAGGTCTTGGTCCGTTTTGCCTGGGCTATCTCACCGGAAAGCATGCCGCAGCGAATCCCCGCTTTGCGCAGACGCTCGAACAATCGACGCACCTGATCCCGGCGATTTGCAAACACAATCACGCTGCTCGCCGCGTCGCTACGAAGGAGGTTTACCAAAATACGGAAACGCTCTTCGCTGCTAGCGAGGTAAACGCGCTGATCTACCGTTTTTGTAGCCACGCTATCGGGCTCGATCTCTACGGTGACCGCTTCGCGAGTCCACTGCTGAGACAGATTAATAATGTCTTGAGTGAAGGTCGCGGAGAAGAGCAGCGTCTGGCGATAATCCTTGTGGGGTGTTTGTCGCACAATGCGCTTCACTTGCGGGATAAAACCCATATCGAGCATACGATCCGCCTCGTCGAGAACGAGCACTTCCGTATGGTCGAGGAATAGGTCACGACGACCGGTAAAATCAAGCAATCGTCCGGGCGTTGCGGCGACCAAATCAACTACTTCCCGGTTCAGCCGATTGAGCTGCTTCTGATAGTCCATCCCGCCAATCAGGGTCGCCGTTTTCAAGCCCGTGTACTTTGCCAGATCTGCCGCATCAGCCGCGATCTGCATAACGAGTTCCCGTGTCGGCGCAATCACCAGTGCTCGCGGCTCACCAAGAAAACGTTCACCTTCGACTGGATTTGCCAGTAAGTCGTTAAAAATAGTGATAAGAAAGGCGGCTGTTTTACCCGTTCCGGTCTGCGCTTTGCCGATAGCGTCGTGGCCGCGCAGCGTATGCGGGAGTACCTTGCCCTGGATTGGAGAACAGTATTCAAAGCCGAGCTCCGCAATCCCTCGCATAATTTTTGGATGGAGGTCGAGGTCGTGGAAACGGGTCTTTCCCTCTTCCGGGGGAACGTCAAACTGATCGACCGACCATTCGTCAGCAGGAATCGCACGATCCGATTTCTCAGATCGCGATGTTCTGCCTTTTCCGGAAGGAGTTTTACTCAAGAGAGGGTCCGCAGCTTTAAAAGGCCGCGGAGTTTAGCACTGGAAAGCTAACGCTTGAACCAACGACCGAGATAGTAATCCACGCTGACGAACCGACCACCACCGGTAAAAAACAACGAAAGCAGCATAATCAAGTAGGTGACAGCAGACTCGATGCCATTATTGAGAACAACGAAACTGCCCTTACCGGTTAACCAAGTGTAATTACCATGTTCGCGCAGAATCTCATTCGCACGACCAAGGCGCTTGGCTACCTCCGGTGCGCTAGAGTCCGCAATTACGGCCCAGCCGTTGTCCCAATGCACTGCGAAGATCGCCACCAACATCGTGACAATTAGCGGAATAGTGGCCCAGCGCGTCGCGAGACCCAATAGCAGCAACATCGCCCCGATCGCCGCCGAATACGCCGCTAGATAGGCCAGCAGCGTGGGGAAAGGCAGCCCAAGCCCCCAATCCGGATCACCAAACCATTCGATGGTATGTTCCAGATCACTGATGTACAGCGTGCCAGCCATCCAAAAGACGGGAACGAGATAGAGGCGCAGAGCAAGCGGGGCTAGACCATCTAAAATCGAAATCCTTTCGAAAAAAGACGTTTGAATACGGCCGATGCCTGCGATGAGTGAAGACATATGAACTCTCCCTAGTTCGTATCGTCAATAGTCTCGGACTACTAGGACCGTTGATTTAGTTGATGGTTTCGTAACTATCCCCTAATTTCGTGGGCCAGGGCTAGTAACAGTGATGGCTTACCTCTTAGCGTTCTGATTTTTTGTCGGCGTTACTTGAGGACGACTCAAACCGTGGCCCGCACGGCACTCCCTCCGCTCGCTGTTACGCTCGCTACAGAAGCACCGCACGAACCACTCTTGGTGTGCTATCACTGGACATATCACCGTTCGGTGGCAATGCGCTCAAGCTCCTCATGGGGTGTTCCGTAGAGAGCGTAATAGCGAACGAAAGAATGCGCCGTGAGGGGCGGTTCGAAGGCACTAATCAAGATGTTTCATAAGTCTCCAAGCATGCTTTAAGACCTTAAAGACACCTACTGTGTACAGCTCCGAGCCGTGGTCCGCACGGTACTCCCTCCGCTCGCTGTTACGCTCGCTACTGGAGCACCGCGCGAACCACTCTCATTGTGAATTGTCAGAGGGCACAACTTTCAGGCGGCAATGCGCTTGAGCTCCTCGCGGGGTGTTCCGAAGAGCGCGTAATAGCGAACGAAGGAATGCGCCGTGAGGGGCGGTTCGAAGGCACTAATCAAGATGTTTCATAAGTCTCCAAGCATGCTTTAAGACCTTACAGACACCTGCTGTGCACAGCTCTTAGCCGTGGTCCGCACGGTACTCCCTCCGCTCGCTGTTACGCTCGCTACAGAAGCACCGCACGAACCACTCTTGGTGTGCTATCACTGAACATATCACCGTTCGGTGGCAATGCGCTCAAGCTACTTGTGGAGTGTTCCGTAGAGAGCGTAATAGCGAACGGAGGAATGCGCCGCGAGGGGCGCTTCGAAGGCACCACAAAGCCCAAGTATCAAGAACCGAAGTTTTTGGAGTTTGGAGGGATCTTAGCTGCAGGCCGAGCAATCTGGCCTGCCGGGTACTGCAATTTGATGGAACTGGCCGTTCATCAGATCCACGAGCTGCAAGGTGCCAATGAGATTCTCTCCCCAGCCCGTGAGTATTTTGATGACCTCTAGCGCCTGGAGCGTGCCCATGACGCCAACGACCGGCCCAAGGACACCCGCCTCCGAGCAAGACAGAGCGCCGCCGTCGGCCTCGGTAGGATAGAGACACTGATAGCAGGGCCCACCTAAGCTTGGCGCAAACGTGGTGAGCTGGCCCTCTCCCCGAACGGCAGCGGCGGATACCAGGGGTTTTAACATATCGATACAGGCTCGACTCAGCGCGTAACGAGTTGGGTAATCGTCGGAGCAATCGGCGACGACACCAGCAGCACCAAGGGATGATCTTGCGGTTTGTGCTGTGAGTTTTTGGCTCACCGTGATGATCTCGCAGCTAGGATAGCGCGCGCGCAGCAGCCGGCCCGCGGCATCAGCCTTCGAAGCGCCAAGTGCATCTTCTCCATAGAGCACTTGTCTTTGAAGGTTGCTTCGCTCAACCCGATCGTGATCGATCAGAATCAGCCGGCCAACACCCGACGCTGCGAGATAGAGGGATACGGGGCTTCCCAAGCCTCCCAGGCCCACCACGGCGACGGTTGCACCGAGTAGTTTGCGCTGCTGCTCCACACCAAAGTCGTCGAGAAGTAACTGGCGGCTGAATTGCTCGAGCTGCTGATCATCAAGCATGCGGCTTTGCCCCAGACACCTTTACTGACCGCTTCTCATCGTTGCTCATCCGTCTTCATCTGTGTTGCCCGATGCCTCCGCTTGCTCACCTCACTAAGTCGTTAATTACCGTTACTGTCTTCGGCTTCTTCGATCGTATCGAGCCGCAACAACGCACATTCGAGTGGCGATTGCGCTTAAGCCACTTCACGAATTTCGCCAGCACCCCCCTGTGACCCGTTCTAAGCCCGCATGGTCGCAGTGAGTTTCAACCTGTTCAAAACCGCGGCTTGCGAGAAGATCACGAGACTGGGCTCCCTGATCGTGGCCATGCTCAAAGTATAGAAATCCGCCGAAGAGCAAGTGATTCGGAGCCTCCTCGGCCAAAATGGTGATCGCTTCCATCCCAGTCGCGCCGGGGGTTAACGCGGTCCGAGGCTCAAATTGTACGTCGCCAAGAGCGAGGTGCGGGTCCCTCTCTGCGATGTACGGCGGATTGCTGAGAATCAGCGAAAAGTTTTGCTCTTTGAGTGGTTCAAACCAACTGCCGTGAAAAAACTCGATGTGGCTCACGTCATGGCGATCTGCATTGGTCATTGCAACCGCGAGCGCATCAACACTCGCGTCCACTGCAGCAATGGACCAATTCGGCCTTTCTTTTCCGAGGGCTATAGCGATGGCGCCGGAGCCGGTACCAAGGTCTGCTGTTCGCAGAAATTGACTGGGCGGCTGATTCCTGGGCGTTTCCAACGGCAGAGCGAGGGCTACTTCGACCAACAGCTCGGTCTCCGGTCGAGGTACCAGCACGTGTTCATTCACGGTAAAGGAAAGCGACCAAAACTCGCGCTCACCGAGGAGATAGGCGACCGGCACCCCTCTTTCTCGCTCGGCGCGCAAGCGTTTGAACTGGCTGTGCTCGGCCTCAGTCAACTCGTACTCTGGCCAGGCAAAAAGAAAACTTCTAGGTTTTCCGAGCGCAGCGCACAAGAGAAGCTCAAGATCGAGTCGCGCTGTCTCACCGGGTAGGTCGGATAGGTGAGCGAGCAGCGCTTTGATCACAGGCATAAACAGCCCGAAGTTGGCTACTGGTCCGCCAGCGCGGCCAGCTGATCGGCCTGATGCTCTTGCAGGAGCGGGTCGATAACCGAATCCATATCGCCCGCAATTACTTCCTCAAGCTTGTACAGCGTAAGGTTGATGCGGTGATCGGTGACTCGGCCTTGAGGAAAGTTGTAGGTGCGGATTCGGTCTGAACGATCACCGCTACCGACGAGATTGCGACGCTCTTCCGCCTGTTCTTTCTGCTGGGCTGCTTCCGCACTCGAAGCCAATTTGGCTTGCAGCAACGACATCGCCCGAGCGCGATTCTTATGCTGCGAGCGCTCATCCTGGCATTCAACCACTATGCCTGTGGGTAAATGGGTTAAGCGGACAGCGGAGTCCGTTTTATTAACGTGCTGTCCGCCGGCGCCGGACGCACGATAGGTATCAACACGAAGATCCGCTTTATTAATTTCGACTTCTTCTAACTCTTCCGCTTCAGCCAATATGGCTACGGTACAGGCAGAGGTATGAATGCGCCCCTGGGATTCGGTCTCTGGTACCCGCTGCACGCGATGCGCACCGGATTCAAACTTGAGCCGTGCGTAAACGTCCTGCCCCTCGACTCGAGCGATCAACTCTTTGTAGCCGCCGTGTTCTCCCGGCCGCTCAGAAAGCACCTCTAGCTGCCAGCGCTGTCGTTCCGCATAGCGCGAGTACATTCGAAAAAGATCGCCGGAGAAGATCGCTGCTTCGTCGCCTCCGGTGCCCGCACGGATCTCTAGAAACACATTAGATCCATCCCGAGGATCACGCGGCAACATGAGCAGCTGTAGTTCATTCTCGAGAGCCTCCTGCTGAGCAGAGCCCTCATCCAACTCGGCTTTTGCCATATCCCGCATATCCGGGTCGTCATCAGCCAGCATGGACTCGGCTGCTTCGAGATCGTCGCGTAACTGCCGATAGCGCTCAAAACATCTAACCACTGTTTCGAGCTCGGAATACTCTCGCGAGAGGGCACGGAAACGGTTTTGATCGGCAATGGTCTCCGCATCGCCGAGCAGCGCGGCAACTTCTTCATGACGCTCAGTGAGCGTCTCAAGTTTTCGCAAAAGAGAGGCTTTCACTGGAGGGTGCGGCCGGACCTCTCGCGTGCAGTGCTGCTTTCGCCCTCCCGAGTGGGAGATCCATCCTCATTGGTCGATGGGATGGTCGATTCGTTTGCTGGCTGACTCCTACGCGCTGAACTTGAAGATTGGTGCTCGGAAGCTTGCTGCTCGGCCCCATCATCAGTCGGCAGACCCAATAGGCGAACCGCATGACCTAAAACGTCGTGCCTGCCTTCAGCGCTCGCCCGTTTTAGACCGGCGGTGGGCGCGTGTATCAGTTTATTGGTGATGGCTCTGGCCAGCTGCGCGAGCACCTGTTGCGGATCTTCTCCACGAGTAATCGCGGCCATCGCTCGCTCCAGTTCCCGTTGGCGGAGCGTTTCGGCCGATTGCCGGTACTGCTTAACCAAATCCACAGCAACCAGGGAGCGTTCGTCACGCCCAAGGTTTGCTATGCCTTGCGCAATGATTTCATCCGCTTTGCGAACCTCGCTCTGGCGAGCGCGGATATTGGTGTCGACGATTTGCGTAAGATCGTCAACGCTGTAGAGGTAGATATCGCGAAGATCCGATACCTGAGGCTCAATATCTCGTGGTATGGCTATGTCGACCATGAGCATGGGTCGATGTCGACGCTTTTTAACCGCGGCTTCTACGGTCCCTTTCCCGATAATGGGCAGCTGACTTGCGGTCGAGCTAATGACAATATCGGCACTTTCGAGATGATTGGGAATATCGGCCAGGAGCACTGCGTCGGCACTGAACTGCTGCGCTAGGCCGCGGGCTCGCTCGAGCGTTCGATTCGCAATTACAATTTCGTTGACTCCAGCTTCAATGAGATGGCGGGTAACCAGCTCGATCGTCTCGCCGGCGCCCACAAGCAGTGCCTTACAGCTGGTTAGATCCGCAAAGATACGGCGAGCCACATCTACGGCGGCAAAAGCGACTGAGACGGGGTTTTCACCGATAGCGGTATCAGTACGAACTCGCTTGGCAATACCAAAGGCTCGAGGAAACAAGCGACCAAGCTCTGCGCCAATGGTGCCTGCATCGTTTGCCACCGCGTACGCCGACTTCAACTGCCCAAAAATTTGAGGTTCACCGAGCACCATCGAATCGAGCCCAGCGGCGACCTGTACCAGGTGACGAAAAGCTTCCTCACCCTGAAAACGGTAGGCGGATTTTTGTAGCTCATCTGCTGATAAATGGTGGTAGTTGGCCAACCACGTGAGGAGTTCATCGGCTTGGGCATTTTGACTGGCTGCGACGTCGCTGTCGCACGTGGCTCCCTCAACATTCACCGCGGCGACGGCGTATATTTCTGTCCGATTGCACGTGGACAGCACCACAATCTCGTCCAAGCTGGTCTGCCGACAGGCCTCATGCATCGCATCGCCCACTTGTTCCGGCGCAAACGCCACCCGTTCACGGACGTCAACGCCCGCTGAAGTGTGGTTTATGCCTAAAGAGATGAGCCGCACAACGTTCCTGTGGTTTTTGTCTTTTCGGTTATTTCGGTCAATCCAGACCTGTACAGACTTACCAAACTACTCATATTTCCCAGTCTGGTATGTCAATTAAAGTTGTCTAGTTACACGTAACAGAAGTTTACCAGTGTCCGTCGCTATATTCAGGTAAAAAGCAGGGTTAATTCTCGACAATTTGCGGGCTCCAGAAGCGCGCCTAGTACGACCCAAGTAGAGCTTTTTATGCGCAGTACGGGAGTACTTTCGTGGGTTTCGTGGTCTTACTGTGTCATCATCGAGAGAATCCGCAGATTACCCACTTATGCCGAACAAAATGCCGACGTTTTTAACTCGCAGCCGACTGTCGAGAGCAGCCAATTTTGTCGCCCTCCTTCTAACGAGCGTGCTGGCGACCGGATGCGTGTACATTTCCGAAAGCAGTGAGACTGAAAGCGCTGGACATAGCTCTGGACATGGTGCAGCAGCGGCGGGTCCCACCCTGGACGACCCGGTCGTAGACTCCGCCGAAAAAGCCAAAGACGCGGAGGAGCCAAAGGGCGGCAGCATGGTCGCCGAGAATGAAGACGAGGCACCGATAGATGCCCTGGTCATTGAACGAGCGATCCCCGAAACCTCCGTCTATCCGCTACTGGTTGCCGAGTTTGCAATACGAAGGCGAGATTTTAATCGCGCCCTACAAATTTACCTTCAGCAGGCAGAGCTTCTGCGCGAAGCTGCGGTAAGCGCACACGCGACCCATTTGGCCCAGTTCTTACGACGCGAGGCAGATGCGTTCAGAGCCGTCAGCCTCTGGGTGGAACTAGAACCCGACAACGTGGAAGCGAACAACACGCTTGCGACGCTGCTGGCTCGCCAGGGGCGAACCTTGGAAGCGCTCCCCTATCTCGCTCAAGTCGCGCGTGGGGGTGAAGCGGCTAAGTTTCCGCTTCTGCTGAATCAGTACAAAGCACTCCCCGAAGCGGATCAGCGTGCACTTGATGTGCAAGTTCAAGCGCTGCTAGATGAAGATTTGGGCGGCAACGTTTCCCTATTGCTAACCCACGCATTAATGGCGGAAGAGGCTGGAGATACGAACGAGGCACTGGATCGCCTCGGACCGGTATTCGAGTTAGAGCCCTACCAGGAACAGGCACTAATACTTGAAGCTAAGGTTAAGTCCGCAAACAAAGACGACGATGCGCTGGCTCGGATTGAAGAAGCGCTTGAGCTTGACCCGTCGCGCGCTCAGCTGCGTCTTCAATATGCTCGCCTCCTTGCCACCAAGGATATGAATGCCGCCCGTGAACAGTTTGAAATTCTGTCTGCGCAGGCACCGCAGAACTCTGACCTTTTGTTTTCTCTGGCGGTGTTGAACAACGAACTAGGCGACACAGTTTCCGCAAAGGCCTATTTACGTAAAGTGCTCGCTCTCAACCGAAGGCAAGACGAGGCCTATTACCTTCTGGGCCAGATCGCCGCAAGCGAAGGTAAATTCGAGGACGCTGTTCGCCTATATCAGCAAGTCGGTGACGGTAAAGATCTGATGCGGGCGACTGTCAGTATCGCTCAGATCCTACTGGCGGCCGGCCGCGATGGTGACCTTGCGAACTACATGAACCGACTCCGGGACAGCTATCCCCCGAGACGCGAGCAGCTCTATTCACTCGAAGCAAATCTGTACAGCGAGGCCCGCAAAGACGACGCAGGTTTGAATGTACTTAATCGGGCGATCACTGAGTTTCCCGAATCAGAGAGCCTGCTGTATGCGCGATCGGTCGTTTACGAGCGTCGCAACAACATCGACGGTGCGGAGAGCGATCTACGGGTCATCATCGGGAAAAATCCCGACAACGCGACGGCGCTCAACGCCCTGGGCTACACCTTGGCCAATCGGACGGACCGCTACGAGGAGGCGCGGAGCTTGATTGAAAAGGCCCTCGAGCTTTCACCAAACGAGCCAGCAATCTTAGACAGCATGGGCTGGGTGCTTTATCACCAGGGTGATTTATTGGAGTCTCTTGACTACTTAAGGAAGGCCTACGAGCAATTTCCTGACCCAGAGGTAGCTGCTCATTTGGGGGAAGTCATGTGGGTTTCCGGTGATCGCGGGAGCGCGATGACCGTTTGGCGAGAAGCTATCGCAAAGAATCCTGAGCACGGCGTTCTTACGTCGACGTTGGACCGGCTAGGGATAACGCTGACGGCTGATGCGGAAGCGGATGCGGGCGAGGTCGACACCGGCACTGAATAACGACAACTCCATGCGTATTCCAGAGTTTCGATCACACACGTCGAACTCCCGGTTAGCCGCTGCTCTAGTTGCTCTACTTTTAAGCGCCTGCGCAACGCAGCCTCCGGTGGCCATCGAGCCTGTCGCGACGGCACCTAGCCCGTCCATCGAGCGAGATGACGTCGCGCCGATGGAACCCTCCCAATCGGAACAAACTGTGGAAGAGGCGGAGCGGCTTCGCTATGAGCGCTTTGCGCCACTGACCGGGTGGAGAACCCGAGGCAAAGTAGCCTATAGATCGCCCGACGATTCGGGCAGTGCGACGGTAGATTGGTACCAGAATGGACCGGCTAGCGAGCTTCGCCTTTCGGGCCCCTTGGGCATGGGAAACACACGTATTTCACCCATGGGCGATGCATTGCTCGTCGAACGCGACGGTATTGAGCGCGTCTATCCAGCCGATGCGGCACCTTGGCTTAGGGCAAGCTCGGCAAACGGTGATGCGCTCCTACCACTCCCAATTAAGTCTATCCCCTACTGGATTCGCGGCTTTGCGGACCCATCTCTCAGCCTTGATCGTCGAGAATTCGACAATGACTTACCCTCTTTGATCGAACAAGACGGCTGGTCCATTCGCATTGAGCGCTACCGAAACGTCAAGGAGAGCGCTCTACCGAGCCGGCTGCAGATTGTTCATTCAGAATCGCAGCTGTCACTCAAACTGATTCTGCGAAGATGGGAATTCGACTAGCACGACCACATAGAACCGACTTTTTTACCCCTTAAGGCCCAATTTGGAATCGAAAACGACCACAGGAAATGATGCGAGACGGGCTGGTATCGGGATTGGTTTTGCACGCACAGATTTGTGAGTTTTTCTCTCTCCGTATTTCTTCAATTGACAGCCGATAGCGCCGTCAGCACAATAGCCGCCTTTTTCGCGGGGCTACTCGCGACAGGGCGTGAATAAGCTGCCATTAAGCAACGATCAAGCAGCTTGGGAAGTCACGCCTTTTTTCCTAAAGCACTGTTATATAAACAATTTTAGGATCCCCGATTGATGCTGTAGCGCATCTCGGACAGATCCAGCTGGTGCAGAAAGGAATGTCGCATAGCCAGCAAGGGCTTACTGGGGTGTCGCCAAGTGGCAAGGCACCGGGTTTTGATCCCGGCATTCGCAGGTTCGAATCCTGCCACCCCAGCCATACATCGCCCTATAAATGGATAAAAATCGTGATCGCATGGCGTGGTGCGGCATGCCGAAACTGGCAAGGCGGCCGCTTTAGTTAAAGGCATATGCGAACGAGAACCTATCGCTTGTTTTAGGCACGACCCGTGTCGGATCTAGAGCAACGACAATCTAGCTAACATCGCCCTGTAAGCTTGAGTAGGTCACGAACAGTATTTTGAACACTTTGGGATCCCACCACGTGTCCGCAAAATTGATGGTGTTTGGCGGCAACGCCAATATAGAGCTCGCACGGCGGGTCGCGAGCCGTTTGTATTTGTCGCTGGGTAAAGCCGACGTCGGCCGCTTCAGCGATGGGGAAATAGCCGTTGAGCTGAACGAAAACGTCCGCGGTAAAGACGTGTTTGTGCTTCAACCAACCTGCGCTCCGACCAACGACAACCTAATGGAATTGTTGGTTATGTGCGATGCGCTGCGCCGCGCCTCCGCCGGCCGGGTAACTGCAGTGGTGCCCTACTTTGGCTATGCAAGGCAGGACCGACGCGTACGGTCCTCTCGTGTACCCATCTCCGCGAAAGTTGTGGCGGACATGATGAACACCGTCGGCATCGATCGGGTCCTAACGGTAGATTTGCACGCGGAACAGATCCAGGGCTTTTTTACCTGCCCGGTGGATAATATTTATGGCTCCCCGGTATTGAACGACGATATCCAGGAGTGCAGTTACGAAAACGTCATGGTGGTGTCACCAGACATCGGTGGTGTAGTCAGAGCGCGAGCAATTGCGAAACAGCTAGACGACGCAGAACTGGCGATCATCGATAAGAGGCGCCCTAAAGCCAATGAAACCGAGGTTATGAACATCATCGGTAACGTAGAAGATCGCTGCTGCCTGCTGGTCGACGACATCGTCGACACCGCAGGAACCTTGTGTAATGCGGCGGCCGCGCTGAAAGAGCGGGGAGCCAACAAAGTGGTTGCCTACATCACCCACGCGGTGTTGTCCGGTAACGCTATGGACAACATCCGTAACTCCCAGCTTGATGAGCTGGTGGTCACAGATACGATTCCTTTATCGGATGAGGCGAAGTCCCTTGGCAAGATTCGTCAGCTCACAATCGCTGACCTACTCGCCGAGTCGATACGCCGGGTATCCAATGAGGAATCCATTAGCGCGCTGTTCAGCTAGGGCCACGAGCCCGCAATCAGCGCATTCGTCAGACAGGGAGGCCGGTCGCAGGCGCCCTGATCTTATAAAGGCTAAAAAGCCGAGGAGACATTATGTCTGAGCAACTGGCCCTGAGCGCCACACTGCGAAACGACCTAGGGAAAGGTGCGAGCCGCCGCCTACGTCGCAATGCAGATGAAATCCCCGCGATCATTTACGGCGCGGGAAAAGACCCTTCGCCACTGACTCTCGTACGTAAGGATCTGGAAAAAGCCCTCGAAAATGAGGCGTTCTTTTCCCAGGTGATCGACGTCAACGTCGACGGCGATGTGCAACAGGCAATCCTGAAGGATTTGCAGCGTCACCCCGCCAAAGATCGCGTTATGCACGCAGACTTTTTGCGTGTGGATGCCAATAAGCCGGTGAAGGTCAGCATCCCGATCCACTTTATCAACGAAGATAAGTGCCACGGCGTGAAGATTGAAGGTGGCATCATTGAACACCTCCTAGTTGAGGTGGAAGTGCAGTGTCTGCCAAAGGATATCCCCGAGTATATTGAAGTCGATATGCTTAACGTCACTACATCCGACATCATCCATATCTCTGATCTCCCCTTGCCCGAGGGCGTTGTCTCAACGGCCTTGGCACTCGGTGAGGACCATGATATGGCCGTAGCATCCGTCTCCGCCAAGCGTGGCGGCGCATCCGACGACGCGGTTGATGACGCGGTCGAAGGTGAAGAAGCTGCAGAAGACGGGGAAGGTAGCGAAGAGTAAAGACGAGGCTGCGCGGTTAGGAGCGAACGCCTAATCGCGCATGGCAAGCTCGGAGCGGCAGGCCGATTTTGCTGTTAAGGCTCTAGTTGGTTCGCATGTCGAACTGAAGCTGGATCTGACGACATAATCGTCTGCAACGGGAGCTGCAATATCGACCACAATTAGGGGACGCTTCAGGCGTCCCCTTTTTGCAAGCGCAGCTGTCAAATTAGGCTTTTCGAGTGGAACGGCATTCAGTTAATGCGATTCCACTGTTTTGCTGAGTACCCGTTCACTCGCACAAGCCGAAATGACACCTGTTCCCGAGCCCAACCGCTCCGTACCCGAACGCATATGACAATGACAATCAAACTAATCGTCGGTCTTGGCAATCCGGGCGCAAAGTACGAAGGTACCCGACACAACGCCGGCGAAGATTTCGTGCGCGAACTAGCCCGTCAATGGGGCGTATCGTTAAAAACGGAAGCAAAGTTCTTTGGAGAAACCGCCGAAGCCCTGGTAGGACGGCACAAGTTGCGCCTGCTTATCCCGCACACTTTTATGAACCTAAGCGGAAAGGCGGTGGCTGCGCTTGCGAATTTCTATAAGATCGAACCGGTAGAAATGCTGATTGCCCACGACGAACTCGACATCCCACCGGGTTCAAGTCGCTTCAAGTTTGATGGCGGCCACGGCGGACATAACGGCCTGCGCGATATCGTCCCAGCGCTGGGTAATCGCAAGGATTTCTATCGACTGCGCATCGGCATAGGCCATCCAGGGTCGGCGAAACTGGTGGCAAACTATGTTCTGTCTAAGGCTTCGGCGGTCGACAGACAAGCTACCGATGACAGCATCACCGAGGCTATTCGATCGCTGCCGCTGCTGTTGGACGGTCATCCAGAGAAGGCAATGACGCAACTTCATAGTTTCGATGCACGCGCACCGGAAAGACTCTAGAACCTACGTTACGCACTAAGAATCACGAGAAGAGAAGGAACATCATGGGCTTCAAATGCGGCATCGTCGGCCTTCCGAACGTCGGAAAATCGACGCTATTTAATGCGCTTACACGAGCCGGAATCGACGCGGAGAACTTCCCCTTCTGCACTATTGAACCCAACGCCGGTGTAGTGCCAGTCCCGGATCCGCGACTGGGGCAAATCGCTGCCATCGTCGAACCGGAGAAGGAAATAGCAACGACAATGGAGTTCGTCGATATCGCGGGACTGGTGGCAGGCGCAAGCAAAGGTGAAGGCTTAGGCAACCAATTTCTCGCGAACATCCGAGAAACTGACGCTATCGCTCACGTAGTGCGCTGCTTTGAGGATGAAAACGTGATTCACGTTGCCAATACCGTGAATCCCGCCTCCGATATCGAAGTCATTAACACAGAGTTAGCGCTTGCTGACCTGGAAAGCTGCGAAAAGCAACTGACGAAGGTCATACGCACAGCAAAAAGCGGCGATAAAGAAGCGGTCGCAATGAAAGCGCTGCTGGAAGACAAACTACTTCCCCAGCTGAACGAAGCTAAACCGGTACGGGGACTGGAACTGAATGAAAACGAGGCTGCACTCATGCGCAGTTTGTTTCTTCTGACCAGCAAACCAACGCTCTATATCGCGAACGTAGATGAGGACGGGCTCGATGGAAATGAGCACGTTTCGGTCGTGGAAGCGCTCGCCGCCGATGAAAACGCCCAAGTAGTGGTGATATGCAACAAACTTGAATCAGAAATCATCGAACTCGACGACGAAGAGCGCGACGAGTTCCTTCAAGAGCTCGGTATGGAAGAGCCAGGTCTCAACCGGGTCATTCGCGCCGGCTACAACCTACTGAATCTCCATACCTACTTCACTGCCGGCCCCAAGGAAGCACGCGCTTGGACGGTGAAGGTCGGCGCAACGGCTCCCGAAGCCGCGGCCGTCATTCATACCGACTTCCAAAAAGGCTTTATTCGAGCGGAAGTGATTGGGTTTGAGGATTATGTAACCTTAGGCGGAGAGTCGGCGGCTAAAGACGCTGGTAAGTGGCGTCTGGAGGGGAAAGAGTATGTGGTTCAGGATGGGGATGTGGTGCATTTTCGGTTTAATGTGTAAGGACTGAGGCAGGTCGAACGTGGTGGCTTACGAGTTGCGCTTTGATAGCAGCTAC
>JBCCQO010000035.1:0-14577 GCA_039024595.1 Pseudomonadota bacterium
CACCGACGTATGCTGGTGCCTTCTAGACAGCAGGCAGGCCCAAGCAAACCTCACTCACCGATCATGCAGAGCATCGACGCGCTGGACTCAAACCTTCGTGCTTACCTGGATGAGCATCAAACCGCTCAGGTCCGGCGTGCCTATTATTTTGCCGAGCAAGCGCATTACGGCCAGCAGCGTCGCAGCGGCGAGCCTTATGTGACCCATCCGCTGGCCGTCGCCGGTATTCTTGCCGATATGCACATGGACCATCAGAGCCTAATGGCCGCGATGCTGCATGATGTCATCGAAGATACCGGCATCGATAAGGATGCGATCGAGGAACAGTTTGGTGATGCGGTGGCTGAACTCGTCGATGGGCTCAGCAAACTGACCCAGATCGAATTTGAAAGTCTCGAAGAAAAACAAGCAGAGAACTTCCAAAAGATGGCGCTGGCCATGGCCCGCGATATTCGTGTGATCCTGGTAAAACTGGCTGACCGCTTGCACAACATGCGAACTCTCGGAGTGCTGCCAACCAAAAAAGCGCGCCGTATCGCCCGAGAGACCCTTGAGATTTACGCGCCGATCGCGATGCGCTTGGGCATGAACTCGGTGCGAATGGAGTATGAAGATCTAGGCTTCAGCGCCTTGTATCCAATGCGAGCTCGACGAATCGAAGCGGCGCGAAGAGCAGCCCGCGGAAACCGCATGGAGCTCGTCGACAAGGTTCGCAATCAGATCGAAAACGCGCTCGCGCAGGATGAGCACGAAGCAACGGTTATCGGTCGCGAGAAGCATCTTTACAGCATCTATCGAAAGATGAAGGACAAGAAGAAGTCTTTCTCCGAGATCATGGACATTTATGCGTTTCGCATCATTGTGGATTCGGTCGACCGCTGCTACCGGGTATTGGGCTGCATTCATTCCTTGTACAAACCACTTCCTGGCGAGTTCAAGGATTACATAGCAATCCCAAAAGCCAATGGCTATCAGTCGCTGCACACGGTCACCATGGGCATGCACGGGGTGCCGATCGAGATTCAAATCCGCACCCAAGAAATGGAAGACATGGCCAACAATGGTATTGCCGCTCATTGGTTGTATAAGTCCGACTCTGGCACGGCTAATGGATCTCATGCGCGAGCGCGACAGTGGGTTCAGGGTCTACTGGAGATGCAGGAGCGAGCGGGCAATAGCCTCGAATTCATCGAGAACGTAAAAATTGATCTCTTCCCCGATGAAATCTACGTATTCACGCCCAAAGGCCACATCATGGAGCTTCCTCGGGGTGCCACGGCGGTAGACTTTGCCTATGCGGTGCATACGGAACTTGGCAACACCTGCGTTGCTTGCCGAATCAACCGACGCCTCGCGCCCTTGTCGGAACCGCTACAAAGTGGGCAAACGGTGGAGGTCATCACCGACAGCGGTGCCAAGCCTAATCCCTCCTGGTTCAACTATGCGGTAACGGCTAAAGCACGCAGTAATATTCGGCACTTCCTGAAGCAACAGACACGAGACGACGCAATCGATTTGGGGCGACGCCTTCTGGATCGGGCGCTCGCCACCTTTGAACTGAAAACGGCAGATCTAGCCGAGCCGCGCGTTGCCGCCTATCTTGAAAGCGCCGGTTTAAGCTCTCTCGACGATCTACTTGCGGAGCTGGCTCAGGGACAGCGCTTACCGCTGGTTGTGGCTTCGCAGCTTGGTGGTGAAACGGGCGAGGAGGGCCCGATTCCGCAGCCAAGTCCCGATACACCGCTGGCTATTCGAGGCACGGAAGGCTTCGTCGTCAGCTACGCTCGCTGCTGTAGACCGCTTCCGGGCGATGCGATCGCAGGCTATCTTAGCCCGGAAAAAGGCGTTGTTGTCCACCGGGTGGTCTGTCGCAATCTGGCCGAGCTGCGAGAAAAAGCAGAACAGTGGATAACGCTGCGCTGGGATGATGATATACAGGGCGACTTCTTGGCGGAACTGCGCATCGAGGTGGAAAATCGAAGAGGTATGATCGCGACCATCGCCACCCGCATAAACAGCATGGGCGTAAACATCGATAAAATCAGCACCAACGATAAAGACCACCAGTACACCTATGTTGATCTAGATCTGCATGTTGAAAGCCGAGTGCACCTTGCGCGAATAATGCGACGACTGCGCAACGTGGACAGCATCACGCGGGTAACCCGGATCCGAAACTGATGATAGCTCGGGTCGATGGGGGCTCGGATCAAAGCCGAGACCTACGGCTAGGGTTAATATAAGCCCTCGCTCGCGCGATGAAGGTTCATTCAGTGGATGAGCACTAAACCAACTTTCGCAGCCGCGTTGATATCCATTTCCAAAGGAGACTTCCTTGAGCAATCGAGCCATCATTGCAACGAAAAACGCCCCGGCCGCGATCGGCCCCTACTCACAGGCTGTCAAGGTCGGTAATACTGTTTGGCTATCGGGACAGATCCCACTGAACCCGGACACGATGACCATCGTCGAAGGCGGCGTAAGCGAACAAGCCGAACAAGCATTCCAGAACCTTGCGGCGGTAGCAGAAGCGTCTGGTGGTTCCTTAGACGACGCCGTAAAGATCAACATTTCCCTAACAGATATGAACGACTTTGCAGCGGTAAACGAAGTTATGGCGCGTTTCTGCAAGGAGCCGTTTCCGGCGCGCGCCTGTGTTCAAGTCGCCGGTCTGCCAAAAGGCGTCGCGGTCGAAATAGAGGCAATTCTCAGTCTTTAGGTGCGAACACACTTCACGGTCTTGGGCGTACTTTGCTGAGCGCCTGCGCATAGCCACTGCGGTAGTCCGGGAAGCCCAGTTCAAAGCCAGAAGCGCGAAGTCGCGCGTTGCTAATGCGCTTGTGAGCAGACAAATTTTGCTCCGCATCTTTGGGCGGCGCGTAAGAAACACTCAGTTGTGCTGCAAGCCATTCCTCGACCTCTTGAATGGGCACTGGGCCGTCATCAACGAGGTTCAAAATGGGGTACGCGGGCCTCTCCTCAACGCAATGAGCGATATAGCGAGCGACATCATCTCGATGGATTCGGTTTCCGTAGCGCGGCGGGTTTGGGGCTGTAAATTGCTGTTCAGTGATTCGCCGCACAAGAAAGCCAGGAGTCTCGCTATAGAGCCCTCCTGCGCGCAAAACGATACCGTTCTTCGAGTATTCAAGCAGTTGCCGTTCTGCGGCAATAATGGCCTTTGCCTGCGGTTCCTCAGACAGCGGGGCGTCTTCATCTACCCAGCCCCCGTCACGCTCCGCGTAGACACGGGTGCTCGATACGAAAATCGAGCAACTGGGCTTATGGCCTCCCAAACCCTCGAGGATAGAAGCCATCGCAAGGCTAAAGCCTTGTCGATAACCCTCTTCGCTACGAGCACTCGGTGTCAACGTAACCAGCAGCGCGTCGGGCCGGAGCTCTCGCAAAGGAAGAAGCGAGCCCGGCTTCGCCAGGTCGACTGCAACACCCGTCGCCGGCGGAAGGACCTTATCCGGGTTCCGGCGGAATCCAACGCAACGCCAGCGTTCCGGGTCAAGCTTCGTCGCCACGCGGGCGCCCAGATCACCGTAGCCGAGTACGGCCAGGGTGCTAGGTTTGGCTGTCATGATAAATGGGCAGTGAATTCATGGAATAGTGGCGCCGCAGGACAGTTGGTCTCCCGCTACTATACTCCCGAAGAGCTCTGAGCCTGATCGCTAGTTAAAACACCGTTGAGCGCCATTCTCACAGAAAGCCTGGAATCCTTGCGCGGCGTAGGGCCGAAGATCGCAGAAAAGCTGGGCGCCTATGGCATCGTCAGTGTTGAAGACCTGCTCTTTCATCTACCTCTTCGCTACCAAGACCGGACCCAGGTCTCACCGATAGCCGCTCTTCAGGATGGCGCGGAGGTGGTCATCAGCGGCGAGGTCGCCATGGTTAACGTTGCAGGCGGCGGCCGGCGTAGAAGCTTAATCGTCAAACTGCGAGACCCGACCGGAGTGGCAACGCTCCGTTTCTTTCACTTCAGTCAGGCTCAGAAAAATGCTCTGCGCGTCGGCGAAACGCTTCGCTGCTTCGGCACGGTGCGCAGACCAATTAATCAGCAAGCGGAGATGATTCACCCAGAGTATCGCCGAGGTAATTGGCAAGCCGACGATGAGACCTCGCTTACACCGATCTACCCCAGCACCGATGGCATTAGCCAGGGTCAGTGGCGCAAGCTCAGCCAACAGGCGCTTAAACTTCTTGAACAGAATGCACCGCAGGAACTCCTGGCAACTAGCGACTCGAACTTCACGCTGACGTCAGCGCTCGCGTTCCTTCACAGGCCACCGCGAGACGCGGACCAGCAGGCTTTGCGCAATGGCAGGCATCCGGCCCAGCTCCGTCTTGCCCTAGAAGAACTTACAGCCCATCAATTGTCGATGCAGGTTCTGCGTAACTCAGTGCGCGACAACCCAGCACCGCAGCTCATCGATCAAGAAGAACTGGTCGATCGTTTTCTTGAAGCTTTACCTTTTGAAGCCACCGGTGCTCAGCGTCGCGTTATCCAGGAAATCCAGAAAGATCTCGCCGCAAGAAAACCAATGCTCAGGTTGGTACAGGGTGATGTGGGTTCGGGAAAAACCTTGGTCGCAGCGGCGGCCGCGCTAACAGCGATAGCAAGCGGTTACCAAGTCGCGATTATGGCGCCAACGGAACTGCTCGCAGAGCAACATCGTCAGAACTTTGCTAACTGGTTTTCAGATCTCTCGCTGGAGCACGCCTGGCTCACGGGCAGCGTGAAGGGCAAGCAGCGAGAACGCACGCTGGAAACTATCGAAAGCGGATCGGCAGCAATCATCGTGGGTACCCATGCTCTGTTTCAGGAGGGTGTCGCGTTTTCTCGATTAGGTCTTGTCATCGTTGATGAGCAACATCGCTTTGGTGTGCATCAACGACTGGCCTTGAGCGAAAAGAGTGTCGGTGGGCAACGAGCACACCAGCTCATAATGACCGCGACACCGATTCCACGCACACTATCGATGGTCGCCTATGCGGATCTGGATTGCTCTGTCATCGACGAGCTGCCACCGGGCAGACAGCCGGTGGGTACGGTGCTGATCGACAACCAGCGCCGTCAGCAAGTTATTGAACGGGTCGCCCATGCCTGCAAGGCCGGACGACAGGTCTATTGGGTGTGCACACTAATCGAGGAGAACGACACGCTGCAGGCTCAGGCGGCTGAGTCTACCTACGCCGAGCTAGAAACGGTCTTGCGTGGAACTCCTGTCGCCCTTGTCCATGGCCGTATGAAACCGCGCGATAAAGAAGCGGTGATGGATAGCTTTAAGAGCGGGAAATACAGCGTCTTAGTGGCCACTACGGTGATCGAAGTCGGTGTAGACGTCCCCAATGCAAGCCTGATGATTATTGAAAACCCGGAAAGGCTCGGTCTCGCTCAGTTACACCAGCTGCGTGGTCGTGTAGGGCGAGGTCGCGAGGAAAGTCATTGTGTTCTTCTCTACCAAGCTCCGCTGGGAAATCAGGGTCAAGCGCGGCTGCAGGTTATGCGAGAAAGTAATGACGGCTTTTTTATCGCGGAGGAAGACCTGCGCCAACGAGGCCCGGGGGAAGTGTTGGGAACGCGGCAAACGGGGCTCCTGGAGTTTCGCGTCGCCCGTCTGCCAGAACACGACGATCTTTTAGATACCGTAGCGGAACTTGCCGAAAAAATGCTGGTTGATTATCCCTCTCAAGTACAGCCCTTGATTCGCCGTTGGACCGGCGAGCGTCAGGCCTTCGCCTCGGTCTAGGCCCCAGATGCCGTGCATCGCTACTCGATCAACGGAGGAAGCTCTTTTTGTAGTGCCAGCTTTTGGCGCATGGCTTTACCGGTAACCGCAAACCCAAGCAACTCGCCGCCCGCACTCCTAAACTCCGCTTTTATGTCGGGGCTTTCACCTTCGAACGACCACTCACCGCTTGCTCCGTGAGGAACGGGAGCAACCATTGTCGGACAGGCAGGGGTTTTGATCGCGACCGGCATGGCCGGATAGTCAACCGCGGTTTCTTCGCCAGACAGGGTTCGCGCAAGAGCACGGACCCCCGCAATCAGTGGTGAAACGTAAACGAGAACATGCCCTTCGACCTCAGCGCAGTCACCGAGCGCATACACATTGGGAGCGCTAGTACGGAGATATTTATCCGTCACGATGCCCCGATTCGTTGCAATGCCAGCGGCCTTAGCTAAGGCGGTCCTAGGGCGTACGCCAACTGCCGAAACAACCAGGTCTGCCTCAAGCTGTCTCCCGTCGTTCAGAGATACGAGCACGCGGTTACCGTCGTTCGCCCTATCGACGCGGGTGACAAGCGGGCCGAAATGAAACCGAGCTCCCAGCCCCTCTAGGCCCGATTGAACTGCCCGACCACAAGCTTCCGGTAGCATTGTTGGCAAGCAGTGCCCTAAAGGGTCTATTACATCCACTTCAAAGCCACCGTTTAGCAAATCATTGGCAAATTCGCAGCCGATCAAACCTCCACCAATAATCGCGACACGTTTGACCTCATAGCGATCGATCGCTTCCCGGAAGGCGTCGTAGTCCATGAGGTCATTGACGGAAAACACCCGATCCAGCGCATCACCTTCCAAGGGCGGTTGGATGACACTGGCACCCGCTGCGATCACCAATGCCCCGTAGCCCACTTTGCCTTCACGTCCTTTAATGCTTAGCTCGCTTGTCTCAGTGTCTAAGGCCTCAACCTCTGTCATCGTCCAGATAATCACGCCAAGATCTTCGGCCTTCTGCTCGGCCGTAAACATAGTCAGCGCGGCGCCATCGTTGCCTTTGGTAAAACCTGTGGATAGCAGGGGCTTCGAATACTCCCGCCCGTCGTCAGAGGTGATCATTAGCACTGACGCCTCCGGCTTAAACTTACAAAACTGTCGCGCGAGCCCATACCCCGCGAGCCCAGTTCCAATGATCACAAGATCAAAGCTGGCCGCGCCTGAATTCGCAGTCTCGATACTCACAAAAAAATCCCCGACAAAGTTCCTGTGCTCCGCCTTAATGGCGGAGCGCAAGGTTAGCACGATCAATACGTCCAACAGCGCAAAAACTGGCGCATGCGAGAGTAGAGAACGCGCCTTGCGAAAGCAGCTGACTTCGAGCATCCTCGACCGTCTGTCGCTGAGGTTCTGACCAAAAAATTTCGGTCAAGGGAATTTCCCGTGAGAACCATTGACCGGCTAGCACCATGCAGCAAGGAGATAGGGAGTTCGCTTGAACCCCCCCCCAATCGCAGCAATTCGACTTGATTAATCACCAGATGAGCTTTTCGCAGGATGCAGGACAAGGAACAGCCCCAGTGGCGCTCTCCGGCTCAGCTGGGTGAACCACTTTTGGCGAAAGTGCGCTCCTGGCTGCTGGATGATGGCTCCCTTACCCAGCGCTTAATCGATACAGGGCTCGCTTTTTCGCTGCAGCGGTGGCAGCAGGGTTGGGAGTCACCTCATCAGAATGAACGTCGTTTACTGGCAATGGGGCTGAAGGAGCGCGCCATTGTTCGCTCTGTGGTGCTGAAGCTTGATAGCCAACCGGTCGTCTTTGCTCGATCTGTGTTCCCGGCCAGCTCATTGACCGGCCCGCTTCTGCGTTTACGAAAGTTACAAAACCAGAGTTTGGGGGCTTTGCTGTTTGCTCGCACGGACATGCGCCGCAGCCCCTTTGAAGTAGCGCGTCTGCCCGGGAATTCAGCCTATCTGCCGGCTTGCTTCCACCAAAACAGCTCGCTCTGGGCTCGGCGATCTCGCTTTTTGGTGGCCGGTAGGCCCTTACTAGTTTCAGAGGTATTTTTGGACCGATTTCCGCCGTGGCAAGCATCGACACATGTGCACCGCTCCCGCCGAGGGCTTGTGGACGCTACAATTGGCCGCTGAAGCACAAACGGGTCTTTCATGAGCACAGCAGCAACTCAGAGCGCGCCGGAAGGCGGCAAGTTAAGCGCGTTGCTGCGTCTGATCCGATGGGATAAACCCATCGGAACCCTTCTCCTGCTGTGGCCAACACTTTGGGCGCTTTGGCTTGCAGCAGAAGGCGTTCCAGACATTAAGCTGCTGATCATTTTTTCTTTGGGGAGCTTGTTGATGCGCTCAGCGGGGTGCATCATCAACGATCTCGCCGACCGGAATTTCGATGGTGGGGTTGCCAGAACGCGCCATCGACCATTGGTCACTGGAGAGGTAACGGTCAACGAAGCCTTGCTGTTTTTCTTCGCGCTTTGCCTGCTGGCTTTTTTGTTAGTGCTTATGACGAACTTGTTCACCGTGCTGCTATCGGTGCCGGCGCTCTTGCTCGCCTCCTCTTACCCGCTGATGAAACGCTATACCCATCTCCCACAAGTAGTCCTAGGTCTTGCGTTCTCTTGGTCAATACCGATGGCTTTTGCCGCGACCAGCAACGAACTACCGGCCGCGCTATGGCTTTTGTTTACGGGAAACCTACTTTGGACTGTGGTTTACGACACCAAGTATGCGATGGTAGATCGGGTAGACGACCTCAACGTGGGCATAAAGAGTACAGCGATTTTATTTGGTGAGTCCGATCGAATGGTCATCGCCGTATTACAAGTGCTGTGCGTCCTTTCGTTCTATCTTGCGGGCAAACAGTTCGAACTCACCTGGCCCTTCAACCTATCGCTCGTTCTGGTGCTTGGTCTGTTTACTTACCACCTTTATCTCATCCGGGAGCGCGATGAAGCCGCATGTTTTCGTGCCTTCAAACACAACAGTTGGGTCGGCCTGGTCGTCTTCTTAGGCATCGCGAGCAGTTACGCACTCTCAGTGTAAGCGAACGATTAAAGGGGCTTAAGTGAAAGGCCTCAATTTAGAAATCCTAACGTCTGTTGCCCAGATTGCTCCCGCTGAGTGGGACGCTCTACGGCGTGACCGCTACCCTTTTTTTCGCCACGACTTCCTTCTCGGTCTCGAGCAAGCTAAGTGCACAAATGCGGAGGCCGGCTGGCAACCCGCGCACCTTTGTCTGCGTGATGGTGAGAGCATTTTGGCGATTGTGCCCGCGTTCTTGAAAACCCACTCTTATGGAGAATACGTTTTCGATTGGGCTTGGGCAGACGCTTGGAATCGCATGGGGCTTAGCTACTACCCAAAACTGCTTACTGCTGCGCCGTTCACACCGGCAACGGGTCCGAGACTGCTGCACAGAGAGGGGCTTGAGACCGCGAACCTTTGGTCCACGTTCTACGAACAGATGCCCAGCCTTTCCCAGAAATTGGATATCAGCTCCTGGCACATTTTGTTTCCTCGCCAAGACGATACGGAAGTCCTGAAGCAAGGCGGATTACACATACGCCATCAAGTGCAGTTCCATTGGTACAACCATGGGTACCAAGATTTTGATGGGTTCCTAGCGGGCTTTTCCAGCCGAAAACGCAAGTCGCTAAAAAAGGAACGTCGACGGGTTCAAGAGCAGGGTGTGGAGGTCGTCATGCGCGACGGTACACAGCTCAGCGAAGAGGACTGGCTAACGTTTTATCGGTTCTACCAGTTTACCTACGCGAAGCGCAGCGGACACGGCGGTTACCTGACGCGTGAGTTCTTCTTAGAAGTTGCTCCAAAGCTCGGTGAGCAAGTTCTGATGGCTACTGCGCGTCACGAGGAAAAGCCGGTTGCAGGCGCGCTGTACTTTCGCGACGAAGATACACTTTATGGCCGCTATTGGGGCTGCACGCGGGAATTCGATTGCCTCCACTTCGAAACATGCTACTACCAGGGCATCGACTACTGCATTGAACACGGCTTGAAGCGTTTCGATCCCGGAGCGCAGGGCGAACACAAAATCCAACGCGGCTTCGAACCCACCACAACGCTATCGGCCCATTGGGTCGCCCAAACAGAACTCAACGACGCGATTGGTGACTTCACAAGGCGCGAACAGCAGCAAGTGGAAGCCTATCGGAGGGGGACTAGTCAGTTACTGCCGTTCAAGAACGACTTCTTGGCATCTAAGGGCACTAATAGCTAGCGCAAAGCTCTTTGGCTCCGGCACCCTCGCATTGATTGATTCCGCATGATCGAACAGGCTGGAAATTTACGTAATCGGAGATTTGTATGAAGATATTCGGCGATAAGCGGTCCGGCAACTGCTACAAAGTCCAGCTCGTGTGTGAGCTGTTAGATCTGGTCTA
Organism: Pseudomonadota bacterium; assembly: GCA_039024595.1. Taxonomy (GTDB): domain Bacteria; phylum Pseudomonadota; class Gammaproteobacteria; order Pseudomonadales; family Halieaceae; genus Congregibacter. The sequence continues at coordinate 10,147 of JBCCQO010000035.1, forward strand.
CGAATGGGAGAAGGTCGACATTCTGGCGGGAGACACCTCGCAAGAGAACTTTCTTGGTAAAAACCCAAACGGGAAAATTCCTGTTCTAGAACTCGACGACGGGCGCTGTTTGTCTGAGTCCAATGCGATTATCAATTACCTCGCTGCCGCAAGCCCGTTAATACCGGACGATCCCTTTGACGCGGCGAAAGTGCTCCAGTGGCAGTTTTTTGAGCAGTACAGCCACGAGCCTTACATCGCCGTAGCAAGATTCATCGCCAAGTATCTGGGAATGCCTCAAGACCGAGTTGAAGAATACGAGGCGAAACAAGCGGGCGGGCATCGAGCGCTTGCGGTCATCGAAGAGCAACTCGGGCAAACACGGTTCTTGGTTGGCGAGACGATGACAACGGCAGACATCAGTCTTTACGCCTACACCCACGTAGCCCATGAAGGTGGCTTTGAGCTAACACACTATCCTCAAATAAGAGGGTGGGTCAGCGCGATAGAAAAAACGCCTGGGTATGTCCCCTTAGGCTAAGGCAGTGCCCTAAGCTAGCGCACTACCTGATTTGAGAAGCGGCGAGTAAAAGGGGAGTAAAAGGCGATACAGAGACGAGTAAGAGGATCTGCTTCTTAGCCGATGAGTGAAGCTGAGTCGATAACCTGCGCATACTCGCCGTCTAATATGGCCAGACTCAGCTCATAGACAGTAGCTGCGTCCCAGAGCTTTCCATCACGGCCTTGAACCGGTACCGCCGTGGTGCCATCGGCCGGGAGAAGGATTTCATAACCAAGCGCTTTCCCAGCGCGAACAGTAGCGTCAATACTGTTGTGAAGGACTACGCCGACTAAGACAAAGCTTTTTGCTTGCAGCGTTCGCAGGAGAACGTCCAGTTCCGTATCGATAAATGCGCAGTTTTGCGCCTTGCTCACCACGGACTCGGTTTCTAGCGGCGCCACCTCTTCTTTAATTGCGTTCCAAGGGCCATGAGTATGGTAGGTCGATGCGGGATGCGCCTCGTTGTGTTTGACGTGGATAACAGGCCACTGCTGCTCGCGCCAGTGCTTAAGCAGGGCTTGGATGACGTGAAGGTAGCCTGGATTGTTTTTACCGTTCCAAACAGGCTGATCGATCGCCCGCTGAACGTCCAGTACGATCAGAGGCCTAAGCTTGGAAACGCCAGTGTCTATCATCAACCTTCAGTGGCGCTAGATGCGCATATCGAATTCCACGTAGGAAGGACGCCGCATGTGCCACCAGTAGAACAACGTCGACCGCGGCCAGTTGTTCACGACCTTACCCTGCTCGTTTTTGTACCAGCTTTCACAATTTGTCACCCAGACCGTTTGCGCAAGCTCGTCCTGTATGTACTGGTTGTAGTGATCTAACCGCTCTTCGTTGACGTCGAAAGCACGTAGTTTATGCGCCAGTAGCTTGTCGATGCAGTTAACAACATAGTTCACCTGCCGCTCGACCATAAATATGATTGAGTTGCTACCAAGATTCGTATTAGGCCCATAGAGCATAAAGAAGTTTGGAAAGCCGTTCACGCAAACACCGCGATAGGCTTCGGCGCCGCTCGACCAGGCTTGGCTCAACGATTTGCCCTCTACTCCGTAGTAGGGAACGCCGCTGTGCATCGCCGATGTGTTAAAACCAGTGCCGTAAATGATTAGGTCGACGGGTCTTGCCTTTTCATCTTCTGTCTCTACACCGTGTTCGCTGATGCTGGTGATCGGCGAACAAACAAGCTCGACGTTAGAACGACGGAATGCTGCGTAGTAGTCATCGGAAACAAGTATGCGCTTGCACCCGATACGGTAGTCTGGTGTAAGTGCCTTCCGAAGTTCAGGGTCTGGAATTTCAGATTCAAGATAGCCACCTGACATCTTCTTCCACAAAGGTAGTATCCAGCTGCCACCTTGGCGGAGAACGGGGTAGGTCACGCACTCGCCGCGCAAATAGGTAAGCAAACGCAGCATTTTTTGCGTAAACGGGAGCCGTTTAAAAAGGTTTTTTTCCCACGGTTTATAGGCGCGATCGTTACGTCGTATCACATAGTTGGGACTTCGCTGATAAACGTGAACCTGCGCAGCCTGCTTGGCTACGTGAGGAATAAATTGAAGCGCACTAGCGGCATTGCCTATGATCGCCACGCGCTTCCCGCTCAGGTCAAAGTCGTGATCCCAGCGCGCCGAATGAAAGCTGTGACCGGTAAACCGCTCCCGTCCAGGAAAATCCGGCGTGTTAGGCAAATTGAGTTGACCTAAGGCACTGACAAGGGAACGGGCGGTGACGCGCTCACCACCAATAAGGTGGAGCTCCCAGTGTCCCTGCTCCTCCTGCCAGTGGGCAGCTTCGATCTCCGTGCCAAGGCGCAGCATGGGGATAATACCGAAACGTTCTGCACAATCGCGAAAGTACGCTTTGATCTCATGATGGGGAGAGTATTTGCGCGACCAGTTTGGATTGGGGGCAAACGAAAAACTATAGAGAACCGAGGCTACATCACAGCAAGCCCCTGGGTAGGTGTTGTCATGCCAAGTTCCACCGAGATCCGCTGACTTCTCGAAGATAGCGAAGTTACTGATTCCTCGCTCAAGAAGCTTCATACCCATGCAAAGGCCGGACATTCCGGCACCAATAATGGCGACGTCTAGCTGTGCGTTCGGCTCAGCCATAGAGAGTTCTCCTACTCTTACCGACTCGCTTGCACTCGGCTAATGGAGTTCCAGCCGAGTTCATCCGAGTGAGCTTACTTTTGCTCGTCCCGTAGGAATACGAGTTCATGGGCGGAAGATTCGGCTGCAGAGTAGCGATAACCGCCGACACGGTAACGCTTCAGAGCCGCGACTTCGTTGATTTCTTTTTCGATTAGGTAGCGCGCCATTTGACCTCTCGCTTTTTTCGCGAAGAAGCTGATGACCCGATACTTGCCGTTCTTTAGATCCTTAAAAACCGGTGTGACCACGTCGGCGGCGAGAACGTCCGTGTTTACCGCTTTAAAATATTCATTTGAGGCGAGGTTAAGAAGGACCGGAGTGCCGGTCTTTTTTAGCTGCTTATTGAGCGATTTCGCAAGCGATTCTCCCCAGAATTCATACAGGTTTGACCCACCGCGGTTCTCGAATTTCAGTCCCATCTCCAGGCGATAGGCCTGCATAAGATCAAGCGGGCGAAGCACTCCATACAAACCCGACATGATCCTAAGGTGCTTTTGTGCGAAGACCAGCTGATCGGCCGAAAGGGTTTCCGCCTCCAACCCCGTATAGACATCGCCCTTGAAGGCTAGCAGCGCCTGCTTTGCATTTTGCTTGTCAAAGGGTTGATGCCAATCCATGAACCGTTTGTGGTTAAGCTCTGCAATTTTCTGCGACACGCTCATTAGCGATCGCAAGTCATCGGGGTCCAGCCTACGCGCGTCGTTAACGAGTTCTTCAGCACGATCGATAAACTCGGGGATCGTAGCCCTTTTGCTGTGCGGTGGCGTTTCGAAGTCGAGAGTCTTCGCCGGAGAAATAACGCTGAGCATGACGCTTTCCTATATCTGGGCCGACCACAATCGCTAACAGGGTCCGCCAGGGCAACAAATTGAGAAACGCAAGAATAGTGGCGAACGATCCGAGATAAAAGTGCTAAGCCTCCTCGTTCAATACGCTGTGCTAATCTGCAGACTTTCTTTCCCAAGCACACACATAAGGGCGTCGTGGATTCGCTCGTTCGCACAATAGATTCATTCATTTTGAAAAGCGGCCAGTGGCTGGCCTGGTTTTCTCTAGCGATGGCTTTGCTTACCAGTACCGTTGTTGTTTTGCGCTACGGATTTGCAATGGGATCGATCGCCCTTCAGGAGACCATTACCTACCTTCACGGGGCCTTGTTTATGCTGGGTGTCGCCTACGCTCTCAAGGTCGGCGCGCACGTTCGGGTCGACATTTTCTATCGCTCTTTCAGTCCCCGTACCAAAGCCTGGGTAGACGCGCTAGGGGGGATTGTGTTCTTGCTGCCGCTGTGTGGACTAGTGCTGATTTCCAGCTTTGGCTACGTACAAGAGTCCTGGCGAATACGAGAGGTGTCTCCGGAACCGGGCGGCATTCCTTACCTTTACCTCCTAAAGACGCTACTCCCACTGATGGCCGTTAACCTAAGTCTCGCCGCGGTCGCCGATGTGCTACGGAACGCACAGTCCTTGATTTTCAGCAAGCCTAGCTAATGGAAGGCAGTATCGCGTTGTGGATGTTTGCCGCGGTTTGCCTGTTGCTAATGCTGGGCTACCCCGTGGCGTTCACGCTCAGCGGAACCGCGCTGCTTTTTGCGAGCGTCGGCATACTTTTTGGCAATTTCGATGTGTCCTTCCTCGAAGCCTTGCCCGGTCGTTTATTCGGGACAGTCAGCAATACGACGCTGATTGCGGTCCCGCTGTTCGTACTGATGGGTGTGATTCTCGA
>JBCCQO010000036.1:0-14130 GCA_039024595.1 Pseudomonadota bacterium
GAGACAGTGCTGAGCATCAACTCAACCACTGCTAACTCAACCACTGAATCAGCAGCCCATAGGCAAAGCGCCCAACAAGAACAGCGTGCGACGGAGGCATTTTCAGAGACTGGAACTGCGGCCCCGGCTCTTCAACCAGCCATTAACACTTCTGCAGTCTCAGAGGTTCTCGCTTCGCCTTCATTACGTCGGCGCGCACGAGAACAGGGGGTCAACTTAGCGCTGGTTCCGAGCACGCATCCCAGTGGGCGACTCAGCCACGAAGACCTGGATTCATTTTTGGCTTCGCAGGCTTCCACCACCGATGCTACTTCCTCGCGCTCTCCTTCTTTTGCGGCTTCGCTCGCTGACGCAAAACCTGGGGCAATAGAGGATCAAATTACCGATGTTCCGCTCAATGGAACGCGCCGGGTTATTGCTAAGAAGCTGCAGGCCGCGAAGCGCAACATCCCGCACTATTCTTACGTCGAGGAGGTAGATGTGACTGAGTTGGAGTCCACCCGGCAGTTCCTGAATGAGGAACGTCGAGCGGACCAAACCAAGCTCACTCTCCTACCCTTCATTCTGCGCGCATTGGTCCGTTCGCTGCCAGAGTTTCCCCACTGCAATGCGCGCTATGACGAGGAAGCAGAGCTGCTCCAGCAACACAGTGCGGTGCATGCGGGCATTGCGACCATGACGCCCCAGGGTTTAAAGGTGCCGGTGCTCCAAAATGCTCAGGCTCTGGATGTTTGGCAGTGTGCGGAACAAATCGCAGAGCTAGCGGAAAGAGCTCGTTCCAACCGCTGTAGGCCGGCAGAACTTACCGGCTCAACCATCACCGTTACCAGTCTTGGCAGCCTCGGCGGCATCGCATCGACTCCGGTAATCAACGCCCCAGAAACAGCGATCATCGGAATTAATAAAATGCAGCGGCGTCCCGTTGTCTTAGGCGATCAAATAGTGCCCCGGTTGATGATGAATCTATCGGCTTCCTTTGACCACCGCATCGTCGACGGTTTTGACGGTGCTCGCTTAGTGCAATCCTTGTGTAAGCGTCTCGAGCACCCAAGTTCGCTTTTTGTTTGAGCCTAAAGGCTCGGCTAACCCACCGGTGTAATAGAACCGGCCACTCGCTGTCGGTATCGTTTCTCAACGTTTCTTACCTCCGGGCACCGACAGCTCGATGCGCGGTTTTCGAGGCGCATCGCTAAAAGACCACCGAACGTTTTGCAGCTCGCCAGGCTTGCCCCTCGCGGAATAAGCCCGAGCGCCCTCAGCTGATAAGGATGTACAAATGACAGCAAAAGTACCGCTCTACATTAACGGCGAGTTTATGCATGCGAATGGCACAGAGTCGATGCCAGTGCTCAACCCGGCTACCCAGGAGCAACTGGCGGAGCTGATCTTTGCCAGTGAGCGTGAGGTCGATTACGCGGTCGCGAATGCGCTTGAGACTTTCAAGAGCTGGCGAACAACCCCAGTGCCGGCGCGCGCTCGGCTCATGTTGCGTTATCAAGCGCTCCTCAAAGAGCATCATGATGAACTGGCGGAGATTCTGGCTCAGGACACCGGTAAAACCTTCGAAGATGCGAAGGGGGATGTATGGCGCGGTATTGAAGTCGTCGAGCACGCGGCCAATATTCCTTCGCTGTTGATGGGCGAGACGGTAGAACAGGTTGCGACCGGTATTGATACCTACAGTCTTATACAGCCCATCGGCGTTTGTCTGGGAATCACGCCTTTTAATTTTCCCGCCATGCTGCCCCTGTGGATGTTTCCGATAGCCGTCGCCTGCGGCAACACCTTTGTTCTCAAACCATCGGAACAGGTCCCTATGACTCCAGTACGATTGCTAGAGCTCTTCGCCGAGGCAGGCGCACCTAAGGGTGTAGTAAATCTGGTCCAGGGTGGGCAGCCGCAGGTGGAGCAGCTGTTAAATCACCCGGATATCAGTGCGGTTTCTTTCGTTGGCTCCTCGAAGATTGGTCAAATCGTCTACGAAACGGCTAGCGCAGCCGGTAAGCGCGTGCAATGCATGATGGGAGCCAAGAATCATTTAGTAGTGATGCCTGACGCGGACAAAAATGCCGCTCTAAATGCGCTAGTCGGAGCTTCCGTAGGAGCTGCCGGTCAGCGCTGCATGGCGATCTCCGTTGCGGTCTTCGTAGGTAGTGCAAAAGAGTGGATACCAGAGCTTGCGGAGCGAATCAGAAAGGTCCGACCGGGAACTTGGGATGATGCGGGTGCTGCCTATGGGCCGGTGATCTCCGGTGCAGCGCGTGCCCGGGTACTTTCCCTTATCGCGAAGGGGAAAGCCGAAGGTGCCGACTGCGTCCTAGACGGGAGTGATTACCGCGTCGACGGGTGCCCAGATGGAAATTGGATCGGTCCCACTCTCTTCACCGGAGTGACTCCGGATATGAGCATTTACAAAGAGGAAATCTTTGGACCCGTACTTTGCTGCATGGAAGTCGATACGCTGGATGCTGCCATTGAACAGATCAATTCGATTGAGGTAGGGAACGGCACGTCGATATTCACCCAGTCCGGTGGGGCAGCTCGCAAGTACCAGAACGAAGTCGCGGTGGGTCAGGTAGGGATTAACATACCGATACCCGTACCCCTGCCATTCTTTTCCTTCACTGGCTGGCGCGGTTCGTTCCGTGGTGATCTGCACCCCTACGGGAAGCAGGCGGTTCGCTTTTACACAGAAACGAAAACCGTCACGACTCGTTGGACATATTCGGAGGAAGCGCGCGGCAATCAGCCCAACATGAGCATTAACTTGCAGTAGCCGCTATCGCTTAAGCGCGCCTAAAGATCTTCGTAGCGCTGGACGAACGTGTCGGCACCTTCCATGGTGGCGATTTCCATTCCTCGTTGAAACCAGCGCATCCGCTGTTCCGAGGTGCCGTGGGTAAAGGCGTGAGGAACCACCTTTCCTTGCATGCGTTTTTGAATCGCATCATCGCCAATCTGGTTTGCCGCGCGCATCGCTTCTTCTATGTCACCGGATTCAAGGTAGCGCTGGTTTTTGCGGGCCCACAAACCCGCGAGGTAGTCGGCTTGAAGCTCGAGGCGAACGGAGTATTCGTTGTAGTCCGGCTGTCCTCGCTTTGCGGCAACCTGGGATGAAATACCCAGTAAGTTCTGCACGTGATGACCCACTTCGTGAGCGATGACGTAGGCTTGAGCGAAGTCTCCTGGCGCTTCAAATTGACTGGCTAGCTCATCGTAAAAGCTAAGGTCGATGTAGATCTTTTCGTCCGCCGGGCAGTAAAAAGGTCCCATGCGTGCATCACCAGCGCCGCAGCGCGTATTTACGCGCTGCCTGTAAATTACCAGAGTGGGCTCGCGATACCTTTGATCAATCGTTTGAAACTCTTTTTGCCAAATGTCTTCCGTGTCTGCGAGCACCACTGATACAAACTGATACCGCGCATCTTCTTCCGGCGAGCTTTGAACCGGTGACGAGGTACTCGTGGCGCCGCTAGCGCCCATGAGCGCGGCAAGATCGACCAGGCCGAGTTGGCTACCGACGAAGCCGACAGCACACAGCGCTAGTACTCCCTTTACACCGAAAGTACGGAATACGAAGTTTAGTAGCGGGCCAATCGCTCCGCCGCCGCTCCGCGAAACTCGCCGCCCCCGCGCGTCTTCAACGTTGCTACTGCGCCTTCTTCCTCGCCACTCCATGTCGTCGATCCCCGCCCATCGATGGCTATACCGTAAAACGGGTTATTGTACGCAGGAGCTGATCGCTTTGTGCGAACGAAGCGATCTTGCTATTCGGAGCGGGTCTCCTCCATTGAGGACAAACTGGATATAGGTTCCTCGGACGGGCTGGTTTCCGTCTCCTCGCTGCCTCTACCAAGAAGCGTGTTTGCGGCCTCTAGCAGCCGTTCGGCATCGTAGGCGCTGGTATTGAATAGCTGTGGATAGGCAGAGGAGCGAACGAAATAGCGGTCTTGCTCAGTCTCATGGATCAAGGTGTACTCAAAACGCTGACCAGCCCCAGTGCTATTGGCATTACCTTCGATGACCAAAACATCCGTTCCGGGGGAGGTAGCTTCTTCGTCACTGGCCAAACCAGTCACGCGAAAATTTTCGAGGCCAGTCATGAGCTGCTCCAGTGCTTCACTGGCTACCGTTTCTGTTTTGACCGTTTCCTCGGCGCTGTTGTCGGCCTCTTCGCTCAGCTCTTGATTCATTGCTGCGCGCCATTGCCCGTCAAGCTGATCAAAGGCAGTTCCATCAACGGTGAGGTCTTGCACATCCTTTATCGCTAGCAACTGCTGATCAAGCCACTGGCTTTCGCCGGCAGGCGCGTCGAAGCTGTTTAGCTCCAACACGTAAATTTCTTCCGCATCGGCCACTCGCGCATGAATTTTTCTGAATGAAGGTGAACTGCCCAAATAGACGACGGTCTCACCGAAGCTGCCAGCCACTTGAATTTTTCGCTCGTACGCGTCTTCCGCAACGGCAAAGCGTTTGCGTGCGCCAATCGATGTGGCAATGGGAAAGCCCGGATCCTGCTCCATCAGTGCACTCAACAACTGCTCCGCTTTATCTCCATCTGCTGGAAGTTCACTTTCGAGTTTCCAATCGTTTGATCCCGCCGCGCGCTTGAGCAGGCTTCCTTCGCTGGCTGTTTCGTTGACTTGTAACGACTCTACATCTCCAATCGACCCGCCGATGAGCGAGGCCCTTGCGCCGGTGTGTTGTTCTTTTGGCCAGTAGAGCGCCGTAGTCAGTGCCAGCTGGACGACCAGTAGAACCGATAGAACTCGCAGTATCATGCTAGAACCTCCGCGAGTTTGATCGTTCGCCTGCTTCGCTGGATTCGCCAACCCGCATAAATCAAAGCGAGTAGGACCAGCGCGCCGAGATAGTTTCCATATTCGATCCTGGCCTGCGTTTCTTGCGGAAGCGGTGGAAGCGTTCGATTGAAATGGGCTCGGGACCGGATGCTTGTGAGGCTGCTGTCCTCGAGTGCCCAGTCCACCGTGTTCATCAAGAATTCTAGGGGGCCGAAATACTGCGTCCCTGAAGCCGCTATTACCCCGCTTAGAATCTGATCGCTTGCAAAGTCGTTCGAGGCAATCACGACCAAGCGTGCGGAAGCGGGTGATCTGCTGATGAAAGCCGGACGCGGTTCTGGCGCCGCGGCATCATTATCTACCTCGCTACTCGACGGAGGTTCGGAAACCGTCGAAAAGTCCGGTGCTGCCTCAAAGAAACTGTTAAAGCTACCGGACAAAACCGAGGCTACGCGCTCTTTGGAGCGCGTTTGCCCCGCCCCACTAAAGTTCACCTGTCCGCTTGCATCTGTGCTCGGCATAACGTCTGTCGCAGCGGAGCGCCAGGCGCGCTCGGAGCTCTCAAGCAGGACGGTTTCTTCGACTCCTTCGGGAAGTTCGGTACTTACCGGGGATGCCCAGCCAACGGTAAGTTGGGGTAACCCGCTGGTAATCGGGTGTTCGCTGTTCAATCCTTCATCTCGAATATCGAGAAGATACGGGTAGTCGACGAACTCCATATCGCGGAACTCATAGCCTCCTAGGCGCCTTATTACTGGCACGGGGAAGGGTGCGTTGCGCTCATCGAGAACCACCGTGTTTTCCACCCTGACGCCTTTGTGCAACAACCAGTCCTCGAGACCGCTGCTGCGAGGACGTAAGAGCAAAGAAGCTCCCTGTGTTTCAAGGGTCCACGGAGAAGTAGCCAAAACTACCGTGCCACCGCGCATGAGGTACTGGTCTACGGCAAAAGCCGCTTGCTCGTCGAGGCTGTCCGGCGCCACCAAAAGCAGGAGATCCGCTGAGGGATCGACTTCGCCGTCACTAAGGTCTTCGGCCACAATTGAGTGATCTTCCGTGATGCTTTGCTGTAACGAGCGGAAGCTGTGACCCGCCGGTGGCATGCCTGGCATGGTTGCTGCGGCTTGCTCGGGCAGCGCAAGTGCCACCGTCCGTGTAAAGCCGGCGGCAAAGCGACGAAGACCGGCGTCGAGCGCATCGGCAAAGCTGCTAGCGTCGAACTGCCCGGTAGGTACCTGAACCACCTGATGATCGTCTTCGAGTGTCAAATAAAAAAAGAACTCTCTAGGGTCAGCCAGTGACGCGATCATCGGTTGGAAGCCCCAATCTTCGATGATGCGTGTTGCTACAGAGCCATCGCCTGAGTCTGGGTCAATGAACTCAATGGAAAACTGTCCGCTTGAGTCAGCGACTAGATCGCGGCCCACGGTTTCGATCGTTTCACGATACTCCAGCAGCAATTCCGGGAGTCGCTCGTTGGATGAAACGTAGGCGGTCAGTTTGACTGGTTTAGCAATTTGATCGAAGAGCTCGCCATCGCTGCGATAGCGTTTGATGATGTCGCGAATTGCTTTAGTGACGTCAAACTCCGGATTTCGAAGTGCGACCTCCGGTTGGCCATTGAGGCTGGCTTTGACCTCAATGAAGTCAGCAAAGCCCAGGGTCTCGTATTCGCCGCCATATTGCACGAGAACATCAAAGTAGGCATTTACGAGCGCAGACTGATAGCGGTCCGCTACCTGAAATGGGGTCGCTTGAATCCCAAAATCCTCATTGGCCTCCTGCTCGGCGGCAGCGTCGTCAGCCGGGTCAACGAATTCCACTCGCACTCGGTTTCCACCAAGCACTGCGTATTCGCGTAACAGGTCCTGCAACTGAGGCACCAGCGGTGCCAAAAGAGGATGAGATCGCTCGCTGAAGTAGCCGCGAATCAAGAGCGGCTCTTCCAGTTGCGAGAGCATGCTCTCGCTTGCCTCGGACAGCGAGTAAAGCTCGCCTTCTGTCACGTCGCTGCGTAGGCTCGGTAGCTTCTGCAGCCAAGTCGCTGCGAGCACCAAGTTTGCGAGAAGCAAAAACACGCCAAACTGCCAGCGCCGATGTTTGCTGTTGCTGCTCTCGGACCAGCGGCCTCGCTCAAGGCCGTAGACATTGAGCGCCAGGAAGGCGAGCGTTAGAGCGGCGTAATAGAACAAATCACGTACATCAATCACGCCACGGGTGATACTTTCGAAGCGAGCGCCAGAACCAAGAAGGCGCAAAAGCTCGGCGCTGCTTCCCCCGAAAAAGCTGCGTAGGAGTTCGCTTCCCACAAGATAGAGAAGACCACAAACGGCGACACTGCCCAGAAGGCTGACGATCGCGTTATCTGTGCGCGAAGACACGAAGAGACCTACCGCGAGGTAGCTGCACCCCAGCAGAAAGGCGGCAAGATAACCCGCAGCAACGGGGCCCCAATCCAGGGCTGCGATGCTGCTAACCGTCAGTGGCAGTGGGAGAGTAGCGAACAGGGCAAGCGCTAAAATACTCGCACAGGCCAAGAACTTCCCCAGCACAAACTGCCAGAGGGAGACGGGCAGCGTGAGCACATGCTCCAAGGTCCCGCTGCGCCGCTCTTCGCTCCAGCTACGCATGGTGAGTGCCGCGCTTAAGAAGATGAGTAACAACGGCATCCACTCAAAAAGCGGCCGCACATCCGCAATGTTTCGAGCAAAAAAAGCTTCTACCCAGAAAAAAGTGAACAGACAAACCACCATGAAAGCCGCAAGGAACAACCAGGCAACTGGGGAGGCAAAAAATAGTTGTAGCTCCTTACGAGCTACGCGACCGACAACGCGATTAGGCTGCATGACTCGCCTCCTCTACTCCGGCGCGGCTGCTGATCGCGTCTCTAAACACTTCTTCTAGGTCACGTTGTTCTGGCGCAATTCGATAAAGCCGTGCGCCGGCATCGACAACGGCGCGACTGACGTTCCCGGCTGCGGTATCAAGTGCCGTCCCCGAATGTAGAAGTAGACGAGCACAGAGTTGACCTTCCTCACCCTTCAACGTTTCTACTTCTGCTATTTGCGGCAGCCTCGCGAGTAGTACTCCGAGCTCTGCTACATCGTTGCTGGTGGTAAGGAGTAGAGCACTGCTCTCTCTCAGCTCTATTAGGCCTGCGTCTAGCGCGAGTTGGCCATTGGATAGCACCAACACGCGAGCGCAAAGCGCATCAACTTCCTGCATGATGTGAGTCGAAAGAATGACCGTTGCTTCCTGCGCAAGATCCCTAATTAGCATGCGCATCTGCTCATTCTGCTCCGGGTCGAGGCCATTACTAGGTTCATCGAGAATCAATAGTTCTGGCTTCCCAAGAATCGCCTGTGCCACACCAACCCGTTGTTTGAAGCCCCGCGACAACAGACCAATAGGGTCGAAAAAGCGAGGGCCCAAGGCCGTCGCGTCAACCGCCCGCCGAATCGCCTGGCTTCTGTCGTTGCCGCGAAGCCCTTTTAGATGTGCTGCGTACTCAAGATAGTCGCCAACGCTCATTTCCGGATAAACCGGCAAGCTCTCTGGCAGGTAGCCAAGGCGCTGCTGGACTTCACGTAGGTGCTGGCGCAGATCCAGACCGGCAATACTGATATTGCCCTCGGTTGGTTCTAAGTAACCGCTGAGCATTTTCATTACGGTCGTTTTTCCCGCGCCGTTGTGCCCGAGGAGGCCGACGATCTCGCGTTGTTTTATAGAGAAAGAAACATCGTTTACTGCAGGAGTTTTGCCGTAATACCGGGTGAGCGAATGAACATCGATCATGGTGTCGCGAACCGTTTTAAGCCTTAAAAATTAGTGATTTCGGCGTTTTCGCCTAAATGGGAAGCGCGAGTTTAGCAATAAAAATTATCAGCACAAGAGTGAAGGCCCGTCGAATCCAAAGCTCGCCACCGGCGACGGAAAAACGCGCCCCTAAATAGCCACCAAGAGCGTTGCCCAGGGCCAGCGCAATCCCAAAGGTCCAGTGAATGGACACGGCAGAAGCGAAGATAACTATCGCTATCAAGTTGTAGGCCAGAGCAATAAACACTTTGTGCATATTGGTGCGAACCAGGTCTAAACCCATCACGCGATGAAGAATAGGCATCAGGATAAAGCCAACACCAATCTGAATAAATCCGCCCCAGCAACCGGCGCCGAACATCAATATATGTCCGGCTATTAATCGTTTGCGGGTGAGCGGTTCGCTCTCCCCTTCGCGTTTCTTACTGGGAAACTGCATCAAGATCAGCACGCCCAGCATGATCACGGCCAGCACCCGATCGAATGCTTCACCCTCAATACGCACCCCGACCAGGGCTCCCAGAACAGCCCCGGGGATGGCCGCTGCAGATAAGCTGAGACTTAAGCGGAAATCAGCAAAGCCGCGTCGGAAAAAAGTTCTTATGGCAACGGCATTCTGAGCAATGATCGAAATTCGATTCGTGCCGTTGGCTACGGGGCCGGGAAGGCCTAGAAAGAGCATGATCGGAACGGACAGGAGTGAGCCGCCACCGGCCATCACATTCATGATGCCCGCAAAAGTGCCTGCTGCTGTGAGCAGGAAAAGCTGCCAAACTTCAAACTCCAAGACTGTTATCTCAGCCCGCGCTCCAAGGCTCGCGCATCGTTACGAACTCTTCCGCTGCAGTGGGATGGATTCCGATGGTCGCATCGAAAACCGCTTTAGTAGCACCAGCCTTTAGTGCAATTGCGATCCCCTGGATAATCTCCCCCGCATCCGGGCCCATCATGTGTACGCCGACCACCCGATCGCTTGCGTCGTCGACAATGAGCTTCATGAAGGTGCGTTCGTCACGACCGCTAATCGTATGTTTCATAGGGCGAAACTCCGATTTATAGAGCGTGATCTTTGCAAACGTTTCGCGGGCTTCCTCTTCCGTGAACCCAACGGTGCCGATGTTCGGTTGGCAAAAGACTGCGGTCGCAATGAAGTCGTACTCAACCTCCCGCTTAAGGTCACCATACAAGCGCCGCGCAAGAGCCATACCTTCAGCCAAAGCGACGGGAGTCAGTTCCATTCCTCCGATCACGTCGCCAAGCGCAAAAACACTCGGCTCGGCGGTTTGGTAGTGCTCATCGACGGCGATAAACCCTTTTTCGTTAAGATGGACGGCTGTGTTTTCTATCCCGAGACCTTCTAGGTTTGGACGCCGGCCCGCAGCAACCAGTACCGCATCAACTTCCAGCGAGTCTCCGCTGGTGAGCGTCGCGAGGATGGCTCCATTTGTTCTTTCTAGTTTTGTAACGTTGGTGTTGAAACGAAGGTCGACCCCCGTTTTTGGGATTTCCTTAGCGGCGTGCTGACGCACATCTTCGTCGAAGCCGCGCAAGAATAATGGGCCCCGGTAGAGCTGAGTTACCTTCGAGCCCAGGCCATTAAAGATCCCGGAAAACTCAACGGCTATGTAACCGCCGCCGATAACCAGCAGACGCTGAGGGAAGGTCTCCAGATCGAAGACCTCGTTTGAGGTGATCGCCAATTCGCTGCCTGGAAACTCGGGTATATAAGGCCATCCGCCTGTCGCGATCAGAATGCGCTCGGTGGTGAACTGATCCTCACCCACCGCTATCGTATGCGGGTCGACGATACGTGCACGACCGTCGAATACGGTCGCGTCTACACCGGCGAGTAGATTCCGGTAGATACTGTTAAGCCGGGAGATTTCCGTCTTTTTATTATCACGCAGCGTTGACCACTCGAATGCTTTTTCTGAACTGCTCCAGCCAAAGCCTCGCGCATCCTCGAAGGACTTCCCGAATTCTGAGGCGTAGACATACAGCTTCTTGGGCACGCAGCCTACGTTGACGCAGGTGCCGCCCATGTAGCGATCTTCTGCTACCGCGACTCGCGCGCCGAAGCCCGCTGCCATTCGTGCCGCTCGAACGCCGCCGGATCCGGCTCCAATTACAAAAAGATCAAAATCCCGATCACTCATTGCTGTTCCTCCTGGGGGTGGGCATTCTACCAGTCCCGAATAGCCACGCTGCTTCGGCAAGCGAGGAGTTCTAAAGTTTCATGCGCATTGCAACTCGTTTCACTGCTTTACTGGTCGTAGCTGTCCTCGCCTTCGCGGCGATTTACCTACGCAACGCCGCTGCTGTCGCCACTGGCTACAGTGCAAAACAACTCTGTTCCGGCGTGTTCGTTGCGCGCTTGCCAGCGGCCTTTGTTGAGGAGCGGGACATCGCGCCGCGAATGGCTGCGCTGGGACCTCTTCTTTCTCTGCTGCAATTAGACGTCGATGCGCAAGCGGGGTTTGCAGAGGCGAGCCTTTTCGGTGTGTCCGCACGGGCAGTACACCGGCCGGCGACGGGTTGTGTTCTGTTCGGATCTGGCGCAGGCATTCCCCCACTACCGCGTCCCGATCTCGCCAGCGACTTGGTGCCCGTCCCGCAGATCTTGGTGCCGACATTTGATGAAGCCTTTGCGGAGCCCAGCACTGGTGGCCGTAACACGCTCGCTCTTTTGGTCTTTCACGACGGAAAATTAATTGGCGAACGCTATCGCGAGCCGGTAACGGCGCAGACTCGTATGCAGGGTTGGTCGATGAACAAGAGTCTTATGGCGACCTGGATTGGTCAGCTGAGCCAACAAGGCGTGTTCGAGCCGACGACCAGCCTGAGCAAACTGTGGGAGAGCAACACGGAGGCTTCGAGGATCGACGAACGCATAAACGTTCTGCATCTTCTTCAGATGGAGAGCGGTCTGGATTTTGAGGAACGCTATGGACCGGGAAGTGACGCAACCCGAATGCTCTACCAATCGAAAGCCATGTGGCGGACCGTTGCTGAGTCCAAACAAGCGAAAGCACCTGGGACTAGCTTTTCCTATTCGAGCGGAGACACGGTGCTCGCAAGCTACTTCTGGCAGCGTTCTCTTGCACAAGCCTACCCTGATTGGGTTCGGCTTAATTTTTCTGAACCGCTAGGTATCCGGTCCATGGTCGCCGAAGCCGATGCGAGTGGCATTCAGGTCGGTTCGAGTTACGCTTATATGACGGCGCGAGATTGGCTTCGCATTGGGGTACTTTGGTTGGACGCCTGGCATGGTCGATCGGAGCTGCTGTCAAAAGAGTGGCTGCGATCCTCCGTCAGCGCGCGCGACTCCGATCTCAGAGGCCGCTACGGTCGCGGGTTCTGGCTGAACACAGACGGTGTTCGTCATCCCGGCCTACCGGATAACTTATTTGCCGCATCGGGCAACGCCGGTCAGTCGGTTACCGTACTCCCCGAGTGGAATATCGTTGTTGTGCGCCTGGGCCTATCATCACCTGGTGCGGATCTGGGTATGACCCAGTTCTTGCAACAGCTCGGGGAGTTAAGGGATCAGTTGCCATGAGCCAAATCACACTCAGTAGTATTACGCGCTACCCGATTAAGTCCGCTGCGGGGGAGTCCTTGCAGCGAGGGGTAATGGATGAGTTCGGTCTGCTCGGCGATCGCCGTTGGATGATTATCGACGAAAGTGGAACGTGTCTCACTCAGCGCCAACTCAGGGCTATGGCCCTACTGGCGGTCGAGTACAGCGATAGTGGTTTGCAGCTCCACGCTGACGGCGATTCGATGTTTGTAGAATCACCAAAAGCGAATGGCTTGCGAGTCAGCGCGACGGTCTGGGAGCACAGCTTAGAGGCTCCGCTGGCAGCGGATTCGGCTAATAGCTGGCTTAGTGACCTGTTTAAGGAACCACTTCGTCTCGTTTATTGCCCGGATGATACGGAGCGCTTTGTAGAGGAAGGTTTTGCACCCGCAGATCAGCGAGTGGCTTTCTCGGACGGCTACCCGCTACTGCTCATCACGGAGGCGTCGCTGACCTTGCTGAACGATAAGCTCGACCATCCGGTGCCCATGAACCGCTTCCGACCCAACCTCGTTTTAAGTGGCGCTACTGCTCACGCCGAAGACGGTTGGCGACGAATTCGCATTGGCGAAGCCGTGGTCGACCTTGTGAAGCCTTGTGCGCGCTGTACGGTGCCAGCCGTTCTTCAAGAGACAGCCGGACGCGATCCTCAGATTTTGGAGGCGCTTATGAGCTACCGAAAAGAAGGCAAGGAGATTCTCTTCGGTATGAATGCGATTGCCCAGGCGGGGAGCTCTTTCCAGCTTGGAGATCAAGTCGACGTGCTGGCATAGCAACGGACTGCACTGAGGCAACAGGCGAACTGCTGCTACAATCGCGGCGCCCAAAGGCTAGGGCACAAGTTTACTGAGGAACTTTCATGGCTATTTTAGAACTCCGGCCGCCGCTGGCGGTCGGTCGCAGCTTTCTGCGAGCGTTTATTTTGTGTTCGAGTGCGCTTGTGGCCGCCTTTGCGTTTGGGGCTGATCGACTTGAGCTAAAAGATGGCTCAGTCATCTACGGTACTTTCAAAGATGCCGACGAGGGGAAGATTGTCTTCGACACGGCTTTCGCGGGTACGCTCGAGGTGGCTCAAGCGGAAGTGCTCGCGGTGTCTGTAGAGTCTGAGCTCGTACTGCAAATGACTGATGGCAGTGTCATTGAGATGGATGGCCTAGAAGTCGCGGATGAGCGACTCAGCATGCCCTCAGGCCGAGGACCGTCTTATGCGCTCGAGGAACTGACTCGTATCAATCCAGAGCCCTGGGAACTGGGTCGCGGATACAATTTTGGCGGTAACGCGAGCGTGGCGGTCAATAGTCAGCGTGGTAACTCGGAACTGGATGAACTCGACTACCGGCTGGTGACCAACTGGCAGAGCCTTCGCGACCGAATCCGGGTAACCGCATTTGGTGAAGTGGATGAGTCCCAAGGGGTCAAGAATGCGGAAAACTGGACCGTGCGAGCTCGCTACGATCGAACGCAGACCGGCGACTGGTACTGGGGTGCTGGCGCATCGGCGGAACAGGACTTGTTTGCTGACTTAAACCTTAGAGCGACTGCTGGTCCTTACCTTGGACGAAAGTTCTATACAGAACCGGTGTTCCAGCTCGAAGCGGAAACCGGTCTCGCGTACATCTCGGAAGACTTCGTCGATGCGGATGATCGAGACTACGTAGGTAGCACCTGGGACTTGCACATGCAGAGCAACTATCTCGGTGGTGACTCGCGTCTATATCTGGACCATCAGGGGATTTGGAATTTAGACGAGATTGAGAATCTCGTGCTCAACACAACGCTTGGCATAGCGTTTCCGTTTCTTGGCGGTATCGAGGGAGCAGCAGAGGTAGTTTGGGAGCTGAACACCGGTGCGGTTGAAGGTACGGAAAAACTCGACGAGACCTATCGCTTCCGCTTGGGTTACAACTGGTAAAGACGGCGACATCGTTGCCC
>JBCCQO010000037.1:0-14029 GCA_039024595.1 Pseudomonadota bacterium
GGCACGCCGGACCTGAGCGGTTTGATGCTCATCCAGGTAAGCACGAAGGTTTGAGTCCAGCGCGTCGATGCTCTGCATGATCGGTGAGTGAGGTTTGCTTGGGCCTGCCTGCTGTCTAGAAGGCACCAGCATACGTCGGTGTGTGGGTCTGGTCAGCGGTAATTTTGCCGCTCGCTACTGATCGCTGGCAAACGCCTCTGCGTTAGCGCTAATCGCTAGCACGGAAAAAATGATGGAATCGTGAATCGGAGGAGGATGTAGACGACCGGTAAGGTCAGGGAGACACTTTGGGGCCTAAAACAGCACTCGCCCCAGCTTAAGAGAGCGCCGGGCGAGGAGACCCGGCTGCGATAATCTTAGTATTAGCGGACGCTTAGTAGCTCTCGCTCGCGCCCATTACCTCGGCGAGTTCTTCCTGAGCTTCTAGCTCATCTTCACGATTGAGCATCTCGGAGGTGACTAATCCTTCCGCGATTTCCCTGAGGGCAATCACTGTTGGCTTGTCCGACTCTTCTTGCACCAGCGGTTCTTTACCTCCGGTTGCAATTTGGCGAGCGCGCTTGCTGGCGACCATCACCAGCTCAAAGCGGTTGTCTACCGATTCAAGACAATCTTCTACCGTTACTCGTGCCATGTTGTTTTCTCCATTACGTCGCGTCTGTCGGGAGTGCTTAGCATGTCAAGCATCGTTGCTTGCCGCCGCGATTCCGAAGGCCCGCCAAAAAAGGCGCGCGAGTATAGCGCAGTTTATAGCGATTTTGGACTGCGGTGCGTGCGAACCCTTCGCCTGTCTCGCGGGTGCCTGCTTTAACGTGTGGGTAATAGATTGGCCAGTTGCTCAGCCAATCTGTGGCGTTGGCGGGCAACCAGCAGCCGTTGACTTTGCACAATGCAGCGCAGTTCAGTGAGAGCGCGATCAAAGTCATCGTTGATGACAAGATAATCCGCATCTTTGTAGTGGGACATCTCCGATACGGCAGCCGCCATTCGTTTTGCAATGGTCTCTTCGTCGTCCTGCCCACGACCACTCAGTCGCTCTCGAAGCGTCTCAGCGGTCGGCGGAAGGATGAATATCGCGCAAGTTGCGGGCAGCAGGCGCTTAACCTGTCCCGCGCCCTGCCAATCGATCTCTAGAATGACGTCGCGATCCGATGCCAACTGCTCCTCCACGAACTGCCGAGATGTCCCATAGAGGTTGTCGAAGACCTCCGCGTGCTCCAGAAAGTCCGCTTGACGAAGCATTTCACGAAAATGCTCTTTATCGCAAAAGTGGTAGTTAACTCCATCTAACTCACCGGGGCGGATGGGCCGTGTTGTGTGCGAAACGGACACTTGCAGGTTCGATTCGGCTTCCACCAGGGCCTTCACCAAACTGGTTTTTCCAGCCCCCGAGGGCGCTGAAACGGTGAACAGAGTGCCTGTTTGAGGGCTTGCGGTACTACTCAATGTTCTGGACCTGCTCGCGCATTTGCTCAATCAAAACCTTTAGTTCAACAGCGCTCTGTGTGGTGCTGCTCGTCATCGCTTTCGATGAAAGCGTGTTTGCCTCTCGATTCAGTTCTTGCATCAAGAAGTCCAAACGCCGACCGCACGGCCCTCCTTTGGCGAGAACATGATGAATTTCCTTGACGTGTGCATCGAGACGATCCAGCTCTTCGTCAACATCCGCTCTCTGTAGGATCAAAACCAGTTCCTGTTCGAGGCGCCCCTCCTCGACATTCTGCTCCAGGTCGGCAAACTTTCTTCGCATCCGTTCTTCCTGACGCTCACGGATTGCTGGCAATTCCTCCCGTACTTTGAGTACTTCCTGAATCAATTTTTCGAGTCGCTGGCGCATGAACTCGCCGAGTTGTTGCCCTTCGCGAGCTCGATTCTCTACCAGCGAAGTCAGTGCACGCTCGAAAAGCGCTAGCAGAGTCGCATGCAGGCTTTCTTCATCCTGGCCACCGCTTTCGCAAACACCCGGGAACTGAAGTATGTCAATTGGATTGGCCAGCCCCAGACCCGATGATGCGCTTGCCACTTGCGCGACCGCTGCTAGCACCTCCTGCAAGCGCGTTTCGTTAATGTTGAGCTCACCGCTTTTTTCTTCGTTTGCGATACGAATTTGGCACTCGACTTTGCCGCGCTTAAGCGTTCGTCCAAGAACTTCGCGAAACTTTGCTTCGAGGGCCTTAGCACTGTCTGGCAACTTAAAATGGCAGTCCAAATACCGGTGATTTACGCTGCGAAGTTCTACTTGTAGTGCGACCGGTTCACTACCTGCTTCTCGGGCAAACGCGGTCATGCTGTGGAGTGACATAGATCTAAAGTCCGACAATGAGTGGCTCTAACTCGCCAAGAGGCGATCGTTTAGCTAACACGCTCGCAGCGCATTTGAGAGACAGCTCGACGAAGCGTCTTTTACCGCGAAGCGGCATCAGAACATGGTATCAGCTCCCAAGCGCGTATACTTGCGCCCGAATTCAAGGAGCTGTTTATGACCAGACCAAGCGGGCGCGAAGCTAATGAATTACGTACCGTGGAGATACAACGGGATTTTACCTGCCATGCGGAAGGGTCGGTTTTGGTTTCCTTTGGGAATACGAAAGTAATTTGCACTGCGTCCGTGGACGACAGCGTGCCGCGCTTTCTTCGCGGCAAGGACTCGGGGTGGGTGACAGCCGAGTATGGAATGCTACCGCGTTCTACTGGTTCTCGAATGGGGCGAGAAGCGGCCCGCGGTAAGCAGGGCGGGAGAACCTTGGAAATCCAGCGCCTCATTGGACGCTCGCTGCGCGCAGCGGTCGATTTAAAGTTGCTCGGGGAGCATACGATCACCTTGGATTGTGATGTTATCCAAGCGGATGGCGGCACTCGAACGGCTTCGATCACGGGTGCCTTTGTCGCATTGGTGGACGCGATTAATGGGCTCCAGCGCGAGAAGCTGATCACCTCAGACCCGCTGCGCTATTTTGTCGCATCCGTATCGGTTGGCATGGTTGCAGGGCAAGCGGTGCTAGATCTCGATTACCCGGAAGACTCAAGCGCAGACACCGACTTGAACGTGGTCATGACGGACACGGGGGAGTTCATCGAAGTACAGGGTACGGCCGAGGCCGCGCCATTTAAGCGAGAAAACCTCGATGAGATGCTTGCGCTCGCCAGTGCCGGTATCGGCACGCTGATTGATTGTCAAAAAGCGGCTTTAGCCGACGGTGGGTCCTACAGCTCAATATCGTAATCGATGATTACGGGCGCGTGGCTTGAGAAGCTAGCACCGGTGTAAATGGCTGCGTGTTCGACACTGTCCTGCAATTCCTCAGACACAAGTTGCAGGTCCACTCTCCAACCGTCTCTGCCCATCTCCTCTCGCCAAAAGGTAAAGGCATCTGTGTCCGAACTAACCTGGCGGAAGGCATCGGCATAACCGTTGTCTAATAGCTCCTCCATCCAGTCCTGCTCTTGGAGTAGAAAGCCGGATCGACCCTGACAGTCTTCAGGGTTTTGAAGATCTATGGACTGGGGTGCGATTCGCCAGTTTCCACAGATGATGAATTCACGGCGCTTATTACGAACTTTTTGCAGGTGCGCGCCGAGGAGGTTGTAGAAGTCGTCCTTGCTTTCCTGCGCATCGTCGTCGTCGTCCGCAGCGAAAGGCGCAAGGAGGCAGCCGACCGATAAAGAACCATAGTCGGCTTGAATATAGCGCCCCTGCATATCGAAGTCGGAGAAGCCGAGGCCCGTCATGATGGCTTTTGGTAATTCGCGGCAGTATAGGGCGACGCCATTTTCCTTGCCGTTGATGTCGTCAAAGAAATAAGCGTTGTAGTCGCCCGGAAAAAAGATGTCGTCCTGGAGGTCGTATTCAGAACAGCGTAAATCTTGTATGCAGATAAAATCCGCGTCTTGTCGCGAGAGCCACTCGTAAAACCCTCGTCCGGCCGCTTCGCGCACCCCATCTGCGCTGAAGCTTATGATTCGCATTTGTTACCCCTAATGTATTGAAGCGCTATGATACCGAAAGCCCACGTGACAAAATACTACGCTGTTTTTATTACCTTGGTTCGCCGCCACTGTTTATTCGCACCGAACCACTGAAGCTCCGAGTCCGGCTTCTTTTAAGCGGCTAAGCGGCTTTTGAACAGATACGGAACACTAGCTTGAAAACATACCAACGGGATTTCATCGAACTTGCCCGGCGTTTGAATGTGCTTAAGTTCGGCAGTTTTACGCTAAAGTCCGGTCGCCAAAGCCCCTACTTTTTTAATGCCGGAGCCTTTTCATCGGGTGCTTCCCTCGCTGCCCTGGGAGAGTCCTATGCGCAGTGCATCGTTGATTCCGGCGTCTCCTTCGACATCTTACTCGGTCCCGCTTACAAAGGAATTCCTCTGGCATCTGCGACAGCAGTCGCGCTTGCCAAATACCATGCAATAGATGCGCCTTTTGCCTATAACCGCAAGGAAGCTAAGGATCACGGCGAAGGTGGCCTGCTGGTTGGGGCAGAACTGAAGGGCAGGGTGCTCATTATCGACGATGTGATCACTGCGGGAACGGCCGTCTCGGAAGTGGTGTCATTGATTCGCGCCGCAGGCGCGGAACTGGCTGGCGTAGTCATTGGTCTTAACAGGGAGGAGAAGGGGGCCGGCGATCTCTCTGCCATTCAAGAATTGGAAGCGAAGTGGGCGGTGCCGGTGTTAAGCATAGTCTCTTTCTCCGATCTGCTCCTTTATCTTGAAGGCAGTAGTGAGATCGAAGAATCGGTGTTGCAAGCGATGCGCAGCTATCGCGATCTTTATGGGATTTGACTTGTAGGCCCAGTAGGCCCGCTCTATATTGGTGCGTATGACTGTTCGGTTTGTTCCATTTTTGTTGCAACTTCTGTTGCAACTTCGCGTCGGCAAGCAGGCAGCCAGACAGGCCCGAGCTTTTGGCCTTAGGTGCCAGGGAGTGCCGTGTTGAGCAAGCTGATTGTCTCTCGGCTCTTCGTACTAGCCGCTCTGCTAATGCTGGGGGAAGGTCTCCACGCTGCTGGGAAAGCGCAGTTGATGTATCGATACATCAATGCGGAAGGTAATAAAGTCTTGGCCTACCAGGTGCCGCCCGAATTCGTGTCAAACGGCTACGAGGTTCTCAATGCGTCGGGCTCTGTGGTCGAGGTAATTCCCCGCCAGCTTGACGAAACCGAGCTTGATTCCATGGACAGTGATGCGCGTCGAGCCAAACTAGCTGCCGATGAAGCCGAGCGCCTCCGTCAGTGGGATGAGTCGCTGTTGTTACGCTACAGCAGCGTCGAGGATATCGAGGCGGCTAGAGAACGCGAACTGCGTGATCTCAAGATTCGCGTCAGTATCCTTAAGGGCAAACTCCGATCCCTTAAGCAACAGGTAGAAAATTACCAATCATTGGCGGCGGATCAACAGCGCTTGGGCTATGACGTTAATCCACAACATTTGAAGGCGATCGAAGATCTGCGCGGCGAAATCGACTCTACTGAACGGGCGATTGAAGACCGGCAAACAGAGATTGATGTGGTAGACGCAGACTACGACCGCGATATTGGCCGTTTTACAACGCTTTTGGACATTGTCGAGATGCGGCGAACAATGTCTAAGTCCGGATCCTAATTCGCGACTCGAAATCGCCGACTTTTTTCACCCTTCACCGTCGCTCTCATCGCCGCCCTCCCCGCCACCGGCAACGCGAGGTACCGGCCGCATGAAACCCTCGGCAATATAAGCAAACTGTTCGTGCCAACCTTGGCTAGGGCTTCTTCGGAACTCGCTGCGCACGAACTGTGCGATTCGTCCTTCTGCACAGCTGCTCAGTAGCGCGGCAGCCTCCGCTAGCGGCAATACAGGCCTCAATCCTTCACGCAGTTCCGCCTCTCGTAGAAGCTGCTTCAACTGGGTTTCCACCCTATCTAGCAGCTGATTCACGCGATGCCGTAGACGTTCGGTCTCGCCGGTTAGCGCATCCCCCGTTAGCACACGGCTTATGCCAGGGTTCTTCTCGGCAAAACTGACGAGCAAAAATAAGATTCTGCCGCAGCGATCAACAGCAGAGCTCTCGTCCTGCAGTATTGCGGCAATGCGCTGAAACAGT
This sequence comes from Pseudomonadota bacterium, assembly GCA_039024595.1. Lineage (GTDB taxonomy): Bacteria > Pseudomonadota > Gammaproteobacteria > Pseudomonadales > Halieaceae > Congregibacter. The sequence goes on from JBCCQO010000037.1 coordinate 6,085, forward strand.
GACTCCTCACAGAACTCGATGAGACCGTCGAACATTTTGGCTTTGCTAGGAAAGTGGCGGTACAGCGCGGCTTCAGAGACACCGACTTCTCGGGCGAGTCGAGACGTCGTAATCCGGTCACCAGGATTATCCTCTAGCATTCGCGCTAGCGCTTCGAGGATTTGTTGGCGGCGCTGAGCGTTTTTTGGCATCGACGGGAGGGATTAAAACCGAGTCCCATCCTAGCGACTGGGTGGATTCGGGGCAATATCTATGAGATCGGCGCTAGCTATCGCCCTTGCGCGTTATTTTAGTTCCCATACCTTCATCCGTGAAGATCTCGAGCAGCACCGCGTGGGGTACTCGCCCATCAACGATATGCGCAGAGGCGACTCCAGAGTTAACCGCATCAAGAGCACAGCGGATTTTCGGCAACATGCCGCCCTGGATGGTGCCGTCTTTGATCAAACCTGCGACGTCTACTGCGGACAGGCCCGTTAACAGGTTGCCGCTGGAATCCAATAAGCCGCCTACGTTGGTTAGCAGCATGAGTTTTTCCGCTGCCATGACTTGCGCTATTTTTCCCGCTACTAAATCGGCGTTGATATTGTAGGTTTTGCCCTGTTCGTCGGCGCCCACGGGAGCGATCACCGGAATGAAGTCGCTGTCTAAGATAACGTCCAGGATCTCTCGGTCGATTTGTCGGACCTCGCCCACCTGGCCAATGTCGACTATCTCAGTAACCGCCATGCCCGGGCCAGAGCTGTCCATCGTCATCGGGCGAGCACGTATCAGGCGGCCGTCCTTACCGGTAACTCCTATCGCTTTTCCGCCATGATGGTTGATGGATGCGACTATTTCTTTATTTACCGAGCCTCCAAGGACCATTTCCACCACATCCATTGTCTGCGCATCGGTTACGCGCATGCCATCGACAAAGCGACTTTCTATATTGAGCTTCTCAAGCAGTGCCCCAATCTGTGGGCCCCCACCATGAACTACTACGGGGTTCATTCCAACTAACTTCATGAGCACGATATCGCGCGCGAAACTTGCGTGCAGCGCCGGATCGACCATCGCATTACCGCCAAACTTCACGACGACCGTACGGCCAGTAAAGCGCTGAATGTAGGGCAGAGCTTCGGTCAGTACCTGTGCAACGTTGAGTGCTGCATCGGGAGAAAGAGACATGGGTAATCGCTGCTAAGTGAGGTGCTAAAAGGGAATATTGAGATCCGGTGCTACCGAAGCCAATTGATGGCGAAATTGCGTTCGGATGTGTTCAAGGGCTGCCGCATCATCAGCCTCAAAGCGAGCCGTGAGCGCATCACTTGTGTTAGATGCTCGGAGCAAGCCCCAGCCTTCACCAAAGTCCACTCTAAGGCCATCTATATCGGTAACTTTGCCATCGGGAAACTTCGCCTTTGCAGCAAAGCGATCCATGAGTGCAAACTTTTCTGAATCATCCACGGGCACGAGAATTTCTGGGGTGCTTACGGAAAGTGGCAGGTCTGCAGCGAGTTCGTCGAGCGTCTGTCCTTGCGAGGCTAGGATTTCTGCAAGGCGGCCCGTTGCGTAAAGCCCGTCATCAAAACCATACCAACGTTCGCCAAAGAAGATGTGCCCAGAGAACTCGCCGCCGAACAGGGCGCCGGTCTCGAGCATTTTCTGTTTCATGAGCGCATGGCCCGTTTTCCAAAGAACCGGCCTGCCGCCAAGACTGGTTACTAATTGCGCGAGATTCCGGCTGCACTTCACATCGTAGACGACGTCTGCGCCCGGGTTGCGCGATAGCACATCCTTTGCGAACACCATCATCAACAGGTCCGTACGCAAGATGCGTCCGCTGCCCGTTACCACTGCCAGTCGATCACCGTCTCCGTCAAAGGCAACACCGAAGTCGGCCTTACGGTCGATTACTTCTCTTACCAGATCGGAAAGGTTTTCTTCATTGCTAGTGTCTGGTGAACGGTTGGGAAAGTCTCCATCTACCTCACAATACAGAGGTATGACTTCGCAGCCCATTTCTTCCAGCAAAGTTGGAGCGACTCGACTCAAGGCCCCGTTGCCCGCATCCACGACAACGCGAAGCGGCATCGCAATTGCGATGTCTCCTATGATCTCGTCGAGGTATTCGGAAATGACATCGTGCTGCATTTTCGAACCCTTTCCCTTGCTGAACTTCCCGGACAGGGCGAGATTCTTGACTCGATCAATCGTTCCCTCAGCGATGGTTTGTCCCTTTAGGACGACCTTAAAGCCATTGTGTTCCGGCGGGTTGTGGCTACCGGTAACCATAATTCCCGAGCTCGCGTTACTTTGCTTTGTCGCGTAATAAAGTAGCGGTGTCGACACGAGGCCAATATCGAGCACATCACGTCCGGTTTGCATGACTGCTTTTTCAATTACCCCTTTGATTCGACCGGAGCTGTTTCTGCCGTCGCATCCCACTACCAGAGTTTGTTCACCCATCTCACCGGCAATGGTGGCTATCGCAGCACCGATGCGATACACCGTTTCATCGTCCAGTTCCTCTTCCGCATGCCCGCGAATATCGTAAGCGCGAAAGATTTTATCGGGCAGACCATTAATCGCGGGCCCTTCCGCCATGGTCATTGCTGCACTGGTAGAGGCTGGAACCTGCGTATCGGGGACGTTTGCGGAGCCGCCCACATCGCCTCGGGCGCGCCGAACGCTGAGTTTTCGAAACTGCTGCGCAACGGGCACAAGACCTGCGTATTTAAATTCGAGTGACGAGCGGTGCTCTCCTGCGGTACTCACGCGCTCCAGCTCTCCGTCAAGGCGGCGCTGAATGAGCATTACCGTTGCAAACAAGCCGACAAGCGCAAACAGCAGACTCATCGCAAACGCGTCGTAGTCAGGGCTAACGGTGCTTTCAAGCGCGCTTGCCAGCTCGGCGGAGGGTTCGAAAACTACCCGCCAGGTACTGCTTGGGACATCGCTTTGCTGCGCGGGCAAACCGCTAGGGATACCTAGCGTTGCTATCGGTAAATCCTTGCTGAGATTGCCGCTATAAACACGCTGCTCAAGGATAAACGCTCCGGGATTTACACCGGTATCTGCGCTTAGCTCGGGCGGAAAAGCGAGGAGCTTGTCGATCGTGTCTTTGCCGAAGCTCACGAGCAGCACCGCCCGCTGTGAAGGCGCCGACTCGTTAACGACGGCTTGCGCCAGGGACAACAGCCACTGCCCTTCGTATTGATAGGCTTCTGGCACGGCACCCTCCCCGTTACTGGCCCGACGCACTAAGTCCACTTCGATCAGATTGCGAAGTCCTTCCTGCCCGTCGTCGAGACGCGCCGTACCGAGTTCGCTGAGAGGAATAAAGCGAAGGCTAAGCGCTCCTGGGAAGTAGGCGCGCAGCGCTGTTTCACGCTGCTCTTTCAACTCTTGCGCCGCGAGCTGCGCTTCCAGCTGTGCCAGCTCACCAAATTCGGCCGTCGCGCTAGCGGTTGGCTCATCGATATCCCGGCGCAAGGCGAAGGCCGACTGCGCCGCTGCATTTAGTCTCGCGCGCAAGCCTTCTACCTCTCGGCTTACGCTTGCCGCTTGTTGCGCAGCATAGCTCTGTGCGACCTGTTCGACGATCGCTTGCTTCGAGCTAGGGGCACGGATAAAAGCGAGAAAAATGCAGGCCAGCAGTGCCGGCACCACGATGATTAGGAGGCCTACGAGCGCGGACTCGCGGAATAAATTGCCTTTAGCGCTGATGCCCTGACTGGCTTTCTTGTCGTCGCCGCGTTTCGCTTGCGCAGCCGCTGAGCTGTCCTCGGAGCTCTTTTTCTTCAGCGAAAGTTTGACCATGGGACGATCCGAAACTGGGTGAGTACTAGCCGTTGTTCGATTCTTGCATCATAGACTTAATAGCTCGCTACGGGAATCTGGAGCAGCATGCCAATCGACCGCTGAGTCAGCGGCATCCTTGCGCTTACTGCAGTTCAGCGACTTGAGCCATAATCCGAGCAGCCATCGTTTCTTTCGTGCTGTGCGCTAGCTCAAGCTCACCCCCTTCCCACAGCATGAGTGCCGCATTGCAATCGCTGTTGAAGCCGATCGCCGGATTGCTCACATCGTTCGCGACGATCATATCCATGCGCTTACGCTGCCGCTTGCCCTGTGCGTATTCTCGGAGCTTCTCCGTTTCCGCAGCGAACCCAACGGTGAACGGCTTGGGTTCGCTAGCAGTGATTGTAGCGACGATGTCTGGATTCGGCGCCAGCATCAGCTCCGTTTGTTCGCCGGATTTCTTGATCTTCTGCTCCGATACTGCGGATGGACGATAGTCCGCCACAGCGGCGCACGCTATGAAGATATCGCAACTCGCCTTCAGTGAAAGGCAAGCGTCAAGCATTTCCTGCGCGGTAGAGACCGCATGCACAGTGGCCCGATCCGGCGGGGTAAGGTTCGTCGGGCCGGTGACAAGATCAACCGCCGCACCCGCTTCTAGGGCGGCACGCGCCAAGGCGTAGCCCATTCGGCCAGAACTGTGGTTTGAAAGGTAGCGAACCGGGTCTAGTGGCTCGCGCGTTGGCCCAGCGGTGAGCAGCACTCGCTTACCATCTAGGATACGAGACGAGAACAGAGAGGCCGCTTGCTCGGCGATTTGCGGCGGTTCCAGCATCCGACCTGGACCCACTTCGCCACAGGCTTGGTCTCCGCTTGCCGGACCGGCGATGTTGATCTTGCGTTTTTCCAGCGTTTGCAAATTCGCCTGCGTAGCCGCATTGGCCCACATCTGCTGATTCATCGCCGGCGCAATTAGGATAGGAGCTTCGGTCGCTAAAGCGACGGCGCTCAAAAGGTCGTCGGCTCTTCCGGCGACGAGCCTTGCCATACAATCGGCGGTAGCAGGAGCGATTAGAAGAAGGTCCGCCCAGCGCGCGAGCTCGATATGCCCCATGCCTTTTTCCGCTTCTTCGTCTAACAAGCTGTCGTGTACCCCATGGCCCGACAGAGCCTGCAGTGTGAGCGGCGTTATAAATTCCTGAGCGCCACGAGTCATAATTACCCGAACCTGCGCTCCATGGTTCTGCAGACTGCGCACCAATTCAGCGGATTTGTAGGCCGCAATACCCCCACACACCCCCAAAAGTACGCGACGCTGGAATAGATGTCCCATTGCTCTACTCATCGGGCAACAATAGTGCGGCGGGACCATACCATTTGCGAAGGATGCTGACATCGGTGAAGGCGAAGGAATCTGCTAAACGTTCGCAGTCTGCTGGCCCGCTGATGCTTCGCCGATCAGTGTTCCAAAAGGGTCCCAGAGAGAAACTACTCAAGTACGGGGTCAGGACGCTGACCGATAGCGAGCTACTGGCCGTATTAATTCAACATGGGATTAAGGGGCGGTCAGCGAGCGAAATCGCCGAGTCGATGCTGCACGCAGGCGGGTCTCTCGCGGCGCTTTTCAAAGACAGCGGCCGTTTACTGCTCGGACAAAAAGGCCTGGGCCCAGCTCGTCAGGCGACCTTATTGGCGGCGTTGGAGCTTGGCCGTCGCTGCGCAGAACAACCACTGCAACGGGGTGTGTTGGTCAATTCTACTTGCCGAACTCGACGGTTCTTACAGCATCATCTAGCCAATCGAGAGCGCGAAGTCTTCTCCTGTTTGTTTCTAGATTCGCAACACAGGCTTCTGCATTGCGAGGATTTATTTTACGGCACGCTAAACGGAGCGGCGGTGTATCCAAGGGAAGTCGTCACGTGGGCACTGCGCCTTTCGGCGGCCTCGGTCATCTGCGCGCATAACCATCCTTCAGGCGTTACCACGCCTTCCGAAGCTGATCGCCGCATTACGGACCGTTTGAAGCGAGCGCTCGCCTTGGTCGAAATTGATTTGCTCGATCACATCATTGTGAGCCCAGGCGCTTACTATTCTTTCGCTGAACAGGGGGCGTTGTGAGGCTGTCGTTTTAGGGCTGATTCTTGCTGTTACTCGAGGCTTTTGGTATAAAGTCGCGCTCGCTTGGGGCGGGCCAATCTGATCGCCCCATAAGACATTGATTTATATGCATTTTTCGCAAAACCGCCGGTGATGCCCTGCCCGCGCTATCGAGTTTCACCTTCGCTTGTGAACTAGCGGGGGCCGAGCACGAGTCTACGGCGGTTTTGTTTGAGAGGAATTTATGGCCAGAGTGTGTCAGGTCACCGGGAAACGCCCGATGACCGGAAACAACGTATCGCACGCTAAAAACCGTACGAAGCGACGTTTTCTACCCAATCTTCACCAGCATCGGTTCTGGGTTGAGTCGGAAAAGCGTTTTGTCAGGCTTCGCGTTTCTAGCAAGGGCATGCGAATCATCGACAAGAAAGGCATCGACGCGGTGTTGAGCGATATCCGCTCCCGCGGCGAGCAGGTATAAGGAAGAGGAAATCCCATGCGAGAGAAAATTCGAATGAACTCGAGCGCCGGTACGGGTCACTTCTACACCACAGATAAGAACAAGCGTACGACCCCTGACAAGCTTGAGATGAAAAAGTACGATCCTGTCGCTCGAAAGCACGTGATCTACAAAGAAGGCAAAATCAAGTAGCGATTTACTGCGCTGCTCGGCAACTGAAAGAAACGAACCTCAAGGCTTCGCTTCTTTTTACTCGTCTAGATCGTAGCGATCTCCTCCGGCGCGAGCCAGTTCGCGCCGATACGCTTATGCGCCAACGCGCAATTGCCAATGGGCGATTGCTAATGGGCAATCAGAGAAAACTGAAGTGCCCCGTGTCTTCGGGCACCACCAGCACACCATTGTGCGAACGCCCTACCCGCGTTAACGGCAGTTAAGCCGCACGATGCAGACATCATGCCCGAGCTCCCCGAAGTAGAAACGACCCGTCGAGGCATTCAGCCGTATTGTGAAGGGCGGCGTGTTACCGGTGTTGTTATACGGGATAGGCGGCTACGCTGGCCAGTTTCAGACGATCTCCCCGCCTTACTCGCGGGTCAGCGAGTGCTTCGAGTCGAGCGGCGGGCAAAGTATCTCTTACTGTATACCGACGCTGGGGTTTTACTAATTCATCTCGGTATGTCTGGATCGCTGCGAGTGCTATTGGAACCGCTGCATGCGGCCAAGCACGATCATATTGATCTTTGCCTCGAAGGCGACGTTATTTTGCGTTACAACGACCCGCGTCGTTTTGGCAGTTTTCAATGGTTTCCCACGGGAGATACCCTTACTCCGTTGGTTAAGCTGGGACCCGAACCTCTATCAAAGGACTTCGATGGAGCACTACTCTACGAGCGGTCTCGCAGGCGAAAAGCGCCCGTAAAAGCTTTTGTGATGGACGGTAGCATTGTTGTCGGTGTGGGCAATATTTACGCAAATGAGGCCCTTTATCACGCCGGCATCCGCCCTGATCGTGCAGCGGGACGAATCTCCTTGTCGCGCTATGAACAGTTGGCCTGCGAAATCAAAGCAGTATTGGCGAAGGCTATCGAGCGCGGCGGGACGACGTTGCGAGATTTTGTCGGCAGCGATGGGCAACCAGGCTATTTTTCTCAAGAGCTGTTCGCCTACGGACGGGGTGGCGAGCTCTGTAAGCATTGCAATCGAGTCTTGAGCGAAAAAGTCATTGCTCAGCGAGCAACTGTCTACTGCGTAGCCTGCCAGCGATGATCGTTGTACACTCTGTTCACGTATTGCTGCAATTATTGCGAGGGAAACAATATGTTAGAGCGGCTATCGAAAGTAGTTAGAGAAGTTGGCCAGGGAGCGGTTGAGCAAAAAACAACCGCATCAATCAGGAACTCAGTGGTAGCCGTATGCCTGAGTGTGATCGTATCAGTCCCTACCTGGGCTCAAGGTTCAGTCGATGAAAAGCCCAATGGCTTTGCGATGACCGGCGATTTGCTGGTCGCTCGTCCGATCGGCTTAGCGATGACCGTCGTCGGTACCGCGGCCTTTCTCGTCTCCCTTCCGTTTACGGCTTTAGCGGGTTCGGTGACTGAA
>JBCCQO010000038.1:0-13882 GCA_039024595.1 Pseudomonadota bacterium
CCGGCGGGCACGGCCAGAAACACCCGTGAACCGGAGTCGCGAACAGCCACTTGCGATCCCGCGGCGATTTGTAAGAAACGCTGGCCATCGTCGCCGGAGTAGTTGACCGCATCACCGGAGCGAGTGAAAGGCTGAGACGTCGCTTGAAATCCGGCAAATATGAATTCGTCGTTCGCATCGCGAGTGTTCGCAAGATCAAGGAGCTCATCGAGGCGTATATCGATTTCCTGCGCGATTGCAGAGCGCTGCTCTGGCCCTGAGGTCGCGTTGTTGGCTTGCACGGTGAGCTCGCGCACCCGCTGGAGTACGGAGACAACGTTGCTCAGCGTAGTGTCTTCCAGAGACAGCTGACTTTCCGCGAGGTTCGAGTTGCGCTGGAACTGATCAACCTGCCTCAGATCCTCCTCAATATCCAAGATCTGGATTGCGCCCGCAGGATCATCCTCGGGCGACAATATGGATCGACCAGCCGCCAACTCCTGCTGGGTTCGGGCGAGTTCTTCTTGCCGGGCAAGGATCGTAGAGACGCCCGACTGGAAAATTTGTAGGGTGGAAATTCGATCAACCATTGCTTACATCGCTCTTCCTAGCCTAACGACTGGTTGCATTAAGGAGGACTTGGAAAACTTCGTCGGCGACTGCGATAACCTGAGCCGCCGCGGAGTAGGCTTGTTGGTAACGAAGCAGATTTGCCGCTTCTTCATCAAGATTAACGCCCTGCGCCCCATTCCTTGCAGCTCTTGCCTGGTCCAGCAACGCGCTCTCTGTACTCGCAAGGCTACTGGCTTGCTGACCTCGAACGGCTACATCACCGACGATGGTCGCATAGGCGTCTTGGAAGCTCGCAGTCCCACCCAGCAGGTTGGGTTCGCGCTGAATGCCCGCCAGTGCGAGCGCATTACGGTTATCACCGGAGCCGTCGAGATTGTTCTGAATCGTGAAGCTATCACCGTCGACGGGAACACCGCTCAGCTCAAAGCTGAAGTCGCCGAGCGTCGCGCTAACCCCGCCGCTGTCTGTCGACGGATCGAAGGCGATCGGCCCACCGCCAATACCAACGACGTCAAAGCCAGGTATGCCAGCGCCGAGTGCGTCTGGATTGAACGTCAAGGTCACAGTGCCTGCCAGCGGTAATCCGGCTGTACCGTTGACGCTCAGATTTTCCAGTTCGCCGGATCCGGCGTTAGCTATTGATGCAGAACTTCGAACGGGAGATGCGGCCGCAATTAAACGGGGATCAGACAACTCCACGGAGAACAGCCCTGCCGCCGTGGTTACCGGTTCAATAAGGAAGCTATCGCCTGCCGCCGGGGCGGTACCGACCGAGATAGCGACACCATCCACAGTAAAGTTTGGCCCTGCGCCAGTTTGGCTAGCGTTGGTGTCGTTATTCGTGATGGTGTAGTCGGTTCCATCAAAGCTGATCGTGTAGCTGGCGCCGGTGAGCTGGGACACATCGTCAATGCTCGCAGTGATAATTCCGGCGCCGGTATTTTGCGCAGCGCCCGCCACGGTAGGTTCGATCGATTGGAAGAAATCGCCACCAAGATCACCATTTAAATCCAGACCAAGAGCCTGCTGGGCATTGAAAGTTTCGGTTACCCCAACGGCAATTAAGCCGAGTTGAGCTCGGGCGGGATCGACCACTGAATTTCTAAATTGCAATGCGGCGCCGAGTTCGCCACCGGACAAAAAGCGTCCTATATCGGTCGGGTTGCTAACACCTGCAATCCCTACATTTGTGCGACTCACGTTATTGGGGTCAGAAAAAGCCTCAAGCTGCGATGCGGAATTGCCGATGACCAGAGACTGACCATTACCAATGAAAATGTTTAGCGCACCATCGTCCTGTTCCACGGTGGTGACGCCCACCAACTCCGCAAGCTCGAGCACCACCTGATCTCGGGTATCGAGGAGGTCATTCGGTTCGAATCCGGTTTGCCTCGCATCGACGATCTGCTCGTTCAGATTTGCGATGTTTTGCGCTAGCGCATTAATTTGACTGACGGAATCCGTAAGCCGTTGATTAACCTCGCGATCGAACGCTGACAGACGCTCATCCAGAAAGGAAAAGCGCTCCGCGAGCACTTGTCCCTGCCCGATCAGAACCTGCCTCTCCGGTATAGAACCGGGATTATTGGCAACGTCCTGGACGGCGGCAAAGAAATTGTCCAAAACCGGTCCCAGACCCGTATCGGAGCTTGCAAGCAAGGTATTGATACGTCCGGTCAGATCAGCGAGTGTACTCGCCCCGGCAGCACTGGCAGTGCGATCGCGTAGATCGTCAGTTAGAAACTGGTCGAAACTGCGTTCGATGTTTCGGATCTGTACGCCCGAGCCGATGAAACCGACGCCGACGTTGCGGGGCGTACGTGCGGTGAACTCCACCGACTGACGGCTGTAGCCTTCGGTGTTCACATTGGCAATATTCTGACCCGTCGTCGCGATCGCTCGCTGCAACGAAAGCAGTGCTGAGGTGCCTATGCCAAGTACGTCCGCCAAACCTTAAGTCACTCTTCTCATTCTGCTCGTTCTGCTCGTTCTATCAATGCTCATTAATCGTCAGCGCTGCTGGTTAGCGACCGTTGAGACGATTCCTTTAGTGCCAGCGTGACTGGCGCGGCCTGATCAACCACGGGGGTCTGCTCTTGGATACGGGTTCGGATCGAAAGGACTTTGTCCGCATAGGCAGGGTCCGTCGCATAACCCGCGGACTGCAGCTCACGAATATAGGCCTCTGGATTATCAGCAACGCTTACTGCTGAGGCATAGCGCGGGGAGTTTGAAACGAATTCTACGTAATCCCTGAACGACTCCTCGGCGCTACCATAGGCACGAAAACGCGACTGCTCACGGTGGGAAATCCCGTCTTTAAACTCCAAGGTTGTATGCGTAACGCTTGAGCCGCTCCAATCGGAGCCGGCTTTAATGTTGAAAAAGTTGAAACTGCTAGCGGACGATTGGGCTCCGCTAGTCGCCGTTTGCAGTACTTTCCCTCCCCAACCCGTTTCCAGCGCGGCCTGCGCAAGCAGAAGATCAGGGTCGGTACCGAGCTTCTCCGCAGCCTCCTCGGCCAGCGGTCGCAGCTGATCAAGAAAGGCCTCAGGACTCGCAAACAGCGGTGAGCGGCGCTGGGTCGGGTCCGCATGGCTTGTATCCGAATCCGCGGCGCCGTTCAGCGACTCGTTTGCGACCCTATGCACAGGGTTAAAGCCATCGACTTTGCTGTGAAACTCGCGAGCCGAAACGTTGTTTATGGCCAGTGAGGGGACACGCTCAGACGGCAGCGGATTAAACTGCGTTGGAGGTTCTGGTGACGATGAGGAATCGAGCCCTTCAAACTGACGCATGATCACGTCGGCAAGTCCGATACCGCCTCGGTTAGAAAGCTCAAGAGCCAGCTGCTGGTCGTACATAGACTGGTAACTCTCTAACTGACTGGAGTTAAACAACTCCCCTTTGGGTGTGGCGTCGCGCATGGCCTTTACCATCATTTGCACGAACAGTGCCTCAAACTGGCCGGCGACTTCTCGTCGATTAGCGGCGTCTTGTCCCTGGGCACCAAGACGCAGGTTGGCCAGTTCACCAAAGTCGCTATAGAGTCCCGCCGTCTGCATCGCCGCAAGCAGCCTAGCCTAGATAACCACGAGCTGCGCTCGTAGGGCGCCCGCCTGTTGGAGCGCTTCGAGGATGGCAATCAGATCACCCGGTGCCGCGCCGACGCGGTTGACTGCCGATACTAGCTCCTGGAGAGTAATCCCCGGCTCGAGCAAAAACATCCGCGCGTCCTCTTCGCCAATGTCAATTTCTGACTCCGGTGTGATCGCGGTCTGGCCTGACCCTGCGAAGGCACCTGGTTGGCTCACATTGATATTTTCCGAAACAGTGACCGTAAGGTTTCCGTGCGCAACCGCGGCGCGTTCAACCCGAACTTGGCTGCCAATCACTATTGTTCCGCTACGGCTGTTGACTACGACTTTAGCCGCAGCAGTGGCTGGATCGACTTCCATATTTTCTAGCACAGACATGAAAGCAACCTTTTGACCGGGGTCTTCCGGTGCTCGCACTTCTACGGATACCGCATCAATGGGCCTAGCTACATCCTCGCCGAGCGTGTCGTTGATCGTGGCTGAGACGCGCTGAGCCGTGGTGAAGTCTGCAGCGTGGAGATTCATCACCATGACGGGCGCTGTGCCGAAGGGTGAGGGCACGCCCCGCTCAACCGTCGCGCCGTTCGGTATTCGACCCGCGCTGGGAACGTTCACGGTCACGCTGGAGCCGTCGGCGCCATCCGCGCCGAATCCACTTACGATAAGTGACCCCTGAGCTAGCGCGTAAATCTGGCCATCGGCGGCACGCAGCTCGGTCATCAGTAAGGATCCTCCGCGAAGGCTGCCCGCATTACCGAGGGAGGAGACTGTCACATCCAGCGTTTGCCCAGGCTTTGAGAAAGGCGGCAGCTCCGCGTGAACTGAGACCGCAGCAATATTTGTTAGCTGTGGATTCACGCCCGCGGGCAAGTTAAGGCCCATCTGAGTGAGGAAGTTGCGCAAGCTTTGTACTGTAAACGGAGCCTGAATCACCTGATCACCGGTACCGTCCAAGCCAACCACCAGTCCGTAACCGACCAGTTGGTTGCTACGGACGCCAGCAATATCTGCGATGTCCTTGATGCGCTCTGCCGACGCAAACGGCGAAACTAGGGAACTGAATACCAGACTAATGGCGAGTGCTAGGCGCAGCAGATAGGCCGCACCGCTGCGTACACAGTTCTGGAAAAAGGATGGCGTATTCATAGAGTCATCCTAGAAAGGCCAAATTGGGCTGACGAAGAATCGAGCTAACCAGCCAGGTTTATTACTGTCCTGAAGTACACCGGTGCCGGAGTAGGAAATACGCGCGTCGGCGACCAGCGTTGAGGGAATTGTATTGAAGGAACTTACGTCTTCCGGACGAATAACCCCGCGCAACCGGATGTACTCATCGCCCTGATTGATCCGGATTCGCTTCTCTCCCTGAACGATCAGATTCCCGTTAGGTAAGACCTGAGAGACCTGCACGGCGATTGAACCCTGTAGGCTATTGCTCTGATTGCTGGTGGCCTCCCCCTCAAAGGAGTTGTTCGAATCCATACTCACACCGAGGTTGTAGCGCCCATTAATCGTGACGGGAGCGCCGAAGAGAGTCGGGTCGGTGATGCCAGTGCTGTTGGTCTTGTCGATCTCCGTATCGGCACTTTTGGCGGCTGAAGTAGACTCGACCAGCTGCACGGAAACGATATCCCCAATTTCGTGAGCGCGCGTGTCGGTGAATAGAGACACATTTCTTGCGCCGACAAAAAGGCTACCGGTGCTCGGCGCCGAAGATACGGTGACATCCGGATACTCGATGGGCTCTATCGCAATGTAATCGGGATGGGAGGGTCCGTTGACAGTCGCACAACCGCAGGCGGCCGCGAACGCAACGACTAGGCCGGCCCTTAATACGGTGCGTACCGGTTGGCAGGAGAGCATCGCCGTTCCCGACACAGCCCACTGAGCCTTTAGAGTATCGCTACGCATTACAAGTTGTTGGATACGTACTGGAGCATCTGATCTGCGGTCGAGATCGCTCGTGAATTCATTTCGTACGCGCGTTGCGTCTCGATCATATTGACCAGTTCCTCAACCACATTCACGTTGGAGCTTTCTACATAGCCCTGCACCAAAGTACCCAGACCATTCAGCCCGGGGTTACCCGGCTGCGGTGCGCCGCTGGCTCCTGATTCAACAAACAGGTTTTCGCCTCGGGCTTGTAAGCCAGCAGGATTAATAAAATCCGAAAGCTGAATGCTGCCAACCTGCGTGGAGGCCGCGGTGCCGGTCTGCTGAACAGATACGGTCCCATCGGGGGCAATACTGACCGAAAGAGCGCCCTGCGGAATGGTGATCGGCGGTTGGAGCTGGTACCCGGCGGAGGTCACCATGATCCCGGTATCATTTACCTGGAATGAGCCATCTCGCGTAAAGGCTTGCGTGCCATCGGGTAGCAGTATCTCGAAGAAACCGCGACCCTGAACCGCAATATCGAGCTGATTGTCGGTCTGGGTCAGGTTGCCCTGGGTGAACAAACGCTCGGTAGCAACCACGCGGGTACCGGTGCCCAGCTGAAGACCGGACGGCAGCAGCGTATCCTGGGACGACTGCGAGCCCACCTGGCGGACATTTTGGTAGACGAGGTCTTCAAAGATGGCACGACCTCGTTTGAAACCGGTCGTACCAACGTTTGCGAGGTTGTTAGCAACCGTCGACATGCGGGTCTGCTGTGCGTCGAGGCCCGTTTTTGATATCCAGAGCGCCTGATTCACCCTCTTCTCCTACTGATTCTGTACGACTTATTGAATTCGCATGAGGCTGGCGGACGAGGTATCCATCTCTTCGCCTACCGTCACGACTTTCATGAATTGTTCAAACTCACGAGCGAGCTCGATCATTTGCACCATAGATGCCACGGAGTTCACGTTACTGGCCTCCAGCGCGCCGCTCGTAATACGCACATTTGCATCGGCTAGTGAAGGCAAACCGTCGCTGACGACAATCATGCCGCTGGGATCTTTGACCAAGGTCTCTTCCGGGGGATTTACTAGCTTTATGCGGTCAAGAATAGCCACGGTGTTGGGCTGCTCTCCCTGCGGCACGATCGAAATCGTGCCGTCTTCGCCGATCGCGATAGAACTAAAGGGTGGCAAAGCAATCGGACCGTCATTGCCAAGCACCGGATCGCCGGCACCATTAAGAAGCTGACCGAAAGGGTCGACTCGCAGATCGCCGCGCCGGGTGAGACCTTCGAGGCCGTTCGGTGTCTGTACGGCAATCCAGCCTTTACCATTCACGGCGACATCTAAGTCGCGACCTGTTTGCTGTAAGGCACCACTGCTCAGATCCGCGTCGATCGCGGAGACCATTTTGTAGGCGCGGGTTTCCTGCCCCTCACCCAGCAAATACACAGACTCGGCTTGAACCATGTCGGCTTTGAATCCAACGGTAGGTGCGTTTGCCAGGTTGTGTGCGTTCACTGCCTGCTGGAGCATGGCTTCCTTAGCTCCGGCGGCGGCGACGTGTATGAATCCATCCATTGGTTTTAAATCCTAGGTCCTTCGCTTACCGGAGGTTAATTACGGTCTGGGTGGTGGCGTCTGCGGCCTGAATAACCTGCGCATTTGCCTGGAAGTTACGCTGCGCAATGATCAAGTCCACCAGCTGTTCGGTAATCTCAACGTTCGAGTCCTCCAAGGCAGCGGACTGAATCGCGCCCAACCCAGACGTGCCCGCCTCGCTCACATTCGGCGGACCAGAGGAGAAGGTTTCTACCCAGTTTGTGTCACCAAGCGGCTGCAGTCCGTTCTGGTTGTTGAAGCCAGCAAGAGCAATCTGCCCCAGAGCGCGCGATTCACCGTTGGTGTAGCGAGCAAAGGTCACTCCAGACTCGTCGATCTCCAAACCCCGGAGCTGACCTGCGGCGAAGCCATCTTGAATGATGCTAGATACGGCGAAGGGAGTGCCAAACTGAGTTGTGGACGTAAGATCGACTTCGAAAGTCTGAGCGGCGGCACCATTGGCGTTTCCGATCGCATCCACGGGTGCATAACCTGCAATGGTCACAGACGTGGCAGAACCTGGATCGAACTGTCCATTAGAAGTGAACGTCAGCGTCTCTGGAGCACCACCGTTTTGACTTTGCCCATCAATCAGCGAGTAGACTTCCCAGGTGTTTGCGGTCGCCGTTTTCACGTAATACAAGCTCAAAACGTGCGGGTTACCGAGACTGTCGAAGATCGTCGTGGACGTCGTCGCGTTAAAATCAGCGGGGTTTGGAATGGTGGGCGGCACCGCAAAAGCATCATAGGGTCCATTCGTGGCAAAACCGGTACCCAGGGTGACTTCTCGCGAGTCCAAGTTGCTCGTCAGCGATACGGTGCCTGAAGGATTCGGGTCCAGAAGTGAAGTATCGATCTGAAGATCGCCGACCTGCCCCGTGATATCTCCATTCGGATCGACCTGAAAGGCTTGCAAACGCAGGCCCTGGTTGGATACCACAAAGCCTTCGTTATCGACCTGGAAGGCACCCGCTCGGGTGTATTCAAGCGCGCCATCATTGCTCAGCTGAAAAAAGCCTCCGCCATTGATAGCCAGATCGAGAGAGTTGTTTGTGAAATTGATGTTCCCTTGACCAAATTCCTGGGTCACATTAGCCAAGGTGACCCCCAAGCCGATCGCGTTACCCCCAGCTCCAAGCAGGCTACTTGCATATACGTCTGCGAATTCCGCTCGCGAGGCTTTAAACCCGGTCGTGGACGCGTTCGCAATGTTGTTACTGATAACGCCGAGATCCGAGTTGGCAGCGTTAATTCCAGAAATCGCCGTGCTGAATGTCATGATCTAACTCCCACCGTTCTAAATCTGTTCTCTAGCCTTAGCTGGCTAATAAGTTCGTTGAATTACAAAAACTGTTTGACTTGCTCTACGGGAAGGCTGGTGCCGTCGTTAAGATTTAATGTGACTGCACCGGTGCTACTATCGACCGCCACCGAGGACACCTGCAGATGCGCATACACCGGTATCGCGGTGTTTTGGCCGTTGACCTGACCTTCCGCTGAAACGCGGTAGCTGCCGGGTGGCACCAAATCACCATTCACGTCGCGCCCATCCCATTGGAACTGATACTCACCGTTCAGACCGGCGGGCAACGCTTCCGTGTAGACAAGACGGCCACTGAGGTCTTGGACAAATAAGGCTCCGCCACTAGGGTTACCGTTAAAATCGACAGTTGCGGTAAGCGAAAGCGCACCGTCGCCGTCTTCGACTTCGGCCAACTGGCCGACGTTGCTCTCACCCACGACATCTCTGCCTACTAGACTTGCTGCCTGCCAGCTCTGACTCGCGGCAAGAGTAGCGCCCAAGCTGGCGAAGCTATCATTCAGCTCCTGCACACCAGACACGGTGCCGAATTGCGCTAACTGTGCGACAAATTCCGTATTGTCGAGCGGCTTGCTAGGATCTTGGTTTTCAAGCTGCGCCACCATGAGCTCCAGAAAGGCCTCTGAGCCAAGGTCTTCGACCGAGTTAGCGCCCCGAGTATTCGTTTCCGGGCGTGCGGGGAAGAGCTCATTGATTGTGTTTACATCCGTCATCTTTTATCTCTCAAAATTCTGTTAGTCGTCTCGCGGCCTCACTGCTCACCTCGGCAACCCTCTTGGCCACCCGGTTAACGACCTAGCGTCAAAGTTCTAAGAATCAGCTGCTTTACCGTGTTCATCGCTTCAACATTGCTCTGGTAGGAACGCGAGGCCTCCACCATGTTCGCGATCTCCTCTACGGAGTTGACCGTCGATCGGTAGATAAAGCCGTTTTCATCAGCCAAAGGATGCCCTG
Source organism: Pseudomonadota bacterium (assembly GCA_039024595.1). Classification (GTDB taxonomy): domain Bacteria; phylum Pseudomonadota; class Gammaproteobacteria; order Pseudomonadales; family Halieaceae; genus Congregibacter. The sequence goes on from JBCCQO010000038.1 coordinate 9,411, forward strand.
GTGAATATTCCTGGCGAGCGGGGAGCTCGGACAGTACGACTTCGCTGACCTGCACTCCCGCGTTTGTCTCAGCAAAGGTCTGCTGCGCCTCGCTGTACATCGTCTCGAATACGACGTGTTGCGCCCGATAAGCCGCGTTAGGGTCACCGCTCACCGTGTTTGCATTCGCCAAGTTGCTCGAGATCGTATTCAAGCGAAGTGTCTGCGCTTCTAGTGCAGTGGCGGAGACGTCGATGGCAGAAAAAAGACTCATCTGGCGCTACACCTGTCCGCGTATGGCGATGCGCAGCCCACGAATGCGCCCGTCGAGAAAGTTCAGACTGGCCTGATAACGCACCGCGTTGTCCATAAAGGCAGCGTGCTCCCGATGCGTATCTACTGTATTCCCATCGGCCGATGGCTGGGTGGGAGCTCGGTACTTCACATCGTAACCGCCGATTTGATTGGCGGCGGCAAGGTGCTTCTCACGGGTCCGCTTCATTGCAGAGCCAGCGTTCTGTGCAGTCCCCATGACCGACGCGAAGTCGATGTCACGGGCCTTGTAGCCGGGGGTATCCGAGTTGGCGATATTCGCCGATAACAGCTCCAATCGCTTTGCGCGCACCTCCATTATCTGCGGCGTCATTCCCATGGCACTCTTGATTGGACTCATTCTGTGATTCCTTCGCGATCGTTGCCGGCTAGGGCGTTCTTGGGTCTTTGCTCCTTACTTATTACTCACTATCCAATTTACGTGCCAACTCAATTTATTCAATTAAAACAGATACTTAATGTTTTTCTAGGTGCACAAGAACGGCAATCACTGGTCAAAGCGGCAATGCTTGCCGCTTTGACCAAGCTGAATATTCGCGCCCAGATTGATGATTGGCACAAATACTGCTCGCCAGAAGGTTCAAGCATTCCTGCTTCGAAAGCGTCAAAGAAACGGCGCGAGGCTGGTGCAGAAATATCTGCAGACCGCCGATCCGACGACGGAAGCGGTTGGTTGGGCAGCTTGCTAGCGAGTCCGATAAGAACGAAGCAGCGGGGTTTAATTCAGTGGCACAGGCGACGTTTACAGAGACGGCGACACGCAAAGCAAGGTCCTTAATACTCGTCCTTGCAGTTGCTGGTTTGTCGTGTCTGAGCTCTCTAACGGTTAGTGCTAACGGCAGTCATCCCCATCAGGATATCGTTGCTCGCGTCGAAGGCGCAGCTCTGAGCTATGCCGTCGATCAAGGCTTCGAAGACGTTGAGGTCCGGGTGCGTCCTCTTGACCCTCGCCTGCGTCCTGCAGCTTGCGGTAGCGAACTCGAAACAACGCGCCCACACAGCGGCAGAGCCTTGGGCCCGGTAAGCTACGGAGTTCGTTGTAGCGGCCCTACTCCCTGGACCCTCTATATACGGGCGGAAGTCACGGCGGCTTTGCGCATACCTGTTCTCAAAGCTTCTTTGCCGCGGGGCAGTATCCTCGCGGAACAAGACCTTGAGTACGTGACGCGCCGGGTAACCACCCGTACAACGGACCTAATTGGCACTATAGAGGCTGCTGTCGGTATGGAGTTACAACGCCCTCTCGCCGCAGGCTTGCCCTTACGGCACAGCCAAATTTCTCCCCCGGAACTCATCACACGAGGACAGCAGGTCACGCTGGTCGCCGGCGGTGTTGGATTCGAGGTACGCATGCAAGGTAAGGCACTCGCCTCCGGAGCGGAAGGGGATCGCTTGCGGGTTACCAATCTCAGCTCCGGAAGGCGATTGGAAGGAATAGTGCTGGCTGATGGTACGGTTCGTGTTCCCTAGCGATTGCAGCTAAGCATTTTTTCGAGCGTGGCTGAGGTTAGGTGCGTTGGCCAGGATTTCCAGTTCAAAAGCGTGATTGTGCTAACATTTTCTGAGTTTTAGCCGCTAACCCGAAAGAGAGGTGGGGGTACGATGGCCACGTGGGTCGTAGTGGGATAGTCCGTGACCATAAGCAGCTATCGCGAAGCGGATAAAACCCACTCGCTAGAATCGAGTACAGCCGCGCGAGAACAAGGCAAGTACCCTGTAGCAAGCGCCAGGGACCGATCTACCCGTTTTCCTTAAGAGGCGGCTCTATAAAGCCGGATACGACCGGTCAAAGCTAGAGACGGCGAAAGCTAGGATAGATAGAAGCGATGAAAAATAGAGGCTATGGAACGCGATGAGCTTGTATGGAAAGCGCTCGTAATAGGCGTTGCTGGAAACGATGAATCCGATTGATACAAACACAAACTTGCGTACATCTCGGTCAGATACTGATTCCGCGACGCGACGCAGTGGCCAGTCTAATTCATCGAGTTCGACGAACGCTTCGGTAGACTCTGGACCTACCGAAAGCGCCGAATCAGTCTCGCTGACTCAGGCGGCGGCAGATCTTCTTGCCCTCGAAAATCAGCTCCGTGCGCTCCCATCGGTAGATCAGGACCGTGTAGCCGAGATCCGCCAGTCTATCGAAGACGGAAGCTACAGCGTTGATCCGCAGCGTATCGTCGATAACCTCCTAGAAAGCGAACGCGATCTCACTTAAGTCACGCAGTAGACGCCCGGTGTTACAAACCATATTCAGTCAGAGCCTTCCAAACGATATCCTCTGCAGAAAGTGCTCCCGAGATGAGTGAGCACTTACAAACACTGTCTGCTTTTCTTAGTGCTGAACTCGATCTTCTGAACCTCGTGCAAGAGAGCATCGAGCGGGAGCACGAAGCCTTACTCAAAAATCATATAGAAATGCTTGAGCGAGCGACGGAGAGCAAGGCTCGTACGGTAGATCGCTACCAACAACAGCAACTACTGCGGTCAGAGTGGATGGCGGCGCTGGGATTTGCGGCGGACTTACCACTACTAGAGTTGATGCGTGATCTTGCCGATTCAGAAAAGAGCCCTGAATTCCGAACGGATAGCAGTGTCCTTGAGGATGTCGCCAGGTCACTGAACGAACTCGCCTTGAGCTGTGACAGCAAAAATCGGCGAAACGGTCGTCTTATCCTTCGCCTGCAAGAAAAAACGAGAAACACACTGAACGTGCTACGTGGAGAAGACAACGGTAAAGACCTCTACTCAGATAGCGGTGAAAAAGCTCCGTCGACAGGCAGCCGCAGCTTAGGAAAAGCTTGACCTTCACCCCACTGATATCCGCACTAGACCGCAAGAACCCGACACCTTCCGCTCTACCAACTAGCCTATTCCGCCCAGGCGATTCCGCCATAGAGCGCCAGCACTTAGCTCATTGAGCGGGACGAGAAAGCCTGCTTGGCGTCACCGCATCGCTGCGGACGATCAGCGCTTAGTGGAAGGAGCACTAAGCCTTTCCCTAGCGGAAAGAAGTAGCCGGCATAATGACGAATTGTTGCCGCCAACACGTGTCGAAATTTTGGCGCCTTTAATTAAATGCGATTAAATTCTTCTAAATAGACGCCAAAATACGTCATTTCCGCGAAATGTGTTTGGCATAGCGATTGCTTTAAGCCCCTCAAACCGATTTCAACGCATTTGATAATGCGGTCACAGGACTTTGAAGATGAAGAAGGTTATTCCTTTTGACAGCGCTGCGGAAAGACCCAACAAACGCCCAAGCGTCCCGCTGGGTGCCTCTGCGGCTACCGGTGTTGCTGCAGACGTCCTGGCCTACGCCGGTGGGAGCGAACAGCAGCTTTTACTGCTCCAGCGACTCCTAGGGTGCACCACAATCTCCGAGCTATTGGATCGATACTTTGCTTGGCTGAGTGATCTCCGCCTCGCCGACGGGCTCACCTACGCAGCACCGCAGCGGTCCGATGTCATTGCGCTGGGTAATCGCCGTCATCACAGTGCTCAGTACGAAGTGACTATCGACAAAGAGATTCTTGGGGATCTCAGTTTCTGCCGACGAGAGCGTTTTAGCGAAGACGAGCTAATGATCATTGAGCAATCGTTGGCGTTTTTTGCACGGTGTCTGAAAACAGCTCACGAAGTCACTCAGCTGCGCTCTCTGGCCACCCACGACCCGCTGACCGGACTGCTCAATAGAAACGCCCTAAGCGAATGGGTCGATACGGAGCTTAAACGCACGCGCCGTCACGGCAGCCCGCTCACAGTAATGATGATTGACGTCGACCATTTTAAAACCTTGAACGATCAACTGGGCCATCTCGTTGGAGACCGGATTCTTCGAGCTATGGCAACGGTATTTCGCGGCGGAATGCGTGGTTCGGATCTCGTGTTTCGCTTTGGGGGAGATGAGTTTGCCATCTTACTGCCACACACAGACATCAATGGTGCGACTCGCGCGGCAAATCTAATACGAAGTAATCTCACCAAACTGACGGACGCGGATCTCGGACTAGGCGACGGTCAAGCAAGTGATGTGGAACGCCCTGGTGTCAGCATCGGGATAGCGGCGTACAAAGCGGGTGATGACGAAGAGAGCTTGCTCAGACGGGCGGATACGCACCTGTACCATGCAAAAGCTCTGGGCCGGGGCCGTACCTGCA
>JBCCQO010000039.1:0-13688 GCA_039024595.1 Pseudomonadota bacterium
AAATCGCTGTGCGCCGAGTATCTTCCGCAGCAATCAAATCGACTTCCTTAAGCACGTTTACGGCTCGTGGTGACAGATCTTCGAGATTCCCGATAGGGGTAGCGACGATATACAAAATCCCGCTCATAGAACGAACCGGCCATAGAAGCGATATATACTAGTGGAGATGTCAAGCATTCGGACCGAGAATAGCATGTACTCAATTCGGCTCTGCCACCTGAGTTTGGAAGGTGTGGTGGGACGCTATACAAAATTGATTTATCGATCAGCCTCTATGAGCAAAATCGGCATAGCGCTCTTGCTCATTGCCGTATTGAATGGCTGTGGTAGTGCTCCAGGACTACCGCCGGGGCGCGTTGCCTTCCCCGGTGAGCAGCCCATAAGCGAGCCTGTGACGCGCCCAAGCACAGACAACAGCGGGCAAGAGCAGGAAGTATTCGACCTTTCTGTACCACCGCTCTTCGCAGCGGTTGAGGAGGCGCTTGCAAGGCACGACTGGCTTGCGGCAAAGACGGCACTTGATGTCCTCCAAACCTCGATGAAACCTAGCGTAGTGCCAATAAAAGTTGGCGCCCCCATGAATCCGGAGGCCACGCGGCAGGAAAGCACCCGATCTTCGCCTCCCGATAGCCCACTGTCCTCCAAAGCGGCGCCGGTCTCCGAAGACCGAACTGAGGAGGAAACACCGACTTCGACGAGCGGTGGGCCCGCTACGGACAAGACTGGAATCGACGCTTGGTTCGCTTTCTATAACGGTCTCATCGAGTGGGAACGGGGTCGAATAGATGAGTACCAACGTGTTGCTACCCAGTTAAGGTCATCGTCGCCGCCGGGTGCTGTCCGGTATCGCATAGCGCAGAAGGAACTTGAAGTCGCGTCACTTGCAAATGATTCAGGAAGAGCGCTTGCTGCGATAGTTGATCTTCAACAGTACACCCTTTCAGAAGACGGTCCCAGCGAACTCACCGAACTGCTTTGGGGACATTTACAACAGCTCAGCAGTAAGGACTTAGCTAAGCTCCGCCAAACGCTACCATTAGGTTACCAACCCTGGATCAACTTAGCCGCGTTGAGCCGGATGGAACAACCAGAAGAAGTGCTGGCTAGTATTGAAGCTTGGACACTGCAGCACGGTGAACACAGCGCATTGCCCATAGCGGAATCACTCAGAAGCGCAACGCAAGCCGATTCGAGCATCGAAAGGGTCGCGATTCTCGCCCCCATCTCAGGCCCTCTTGAGCGAGCCGGTGCAGCGGTTAGTGACGGCGTATTTTTTGAGTTCTATCGAGATCTGAAGATAAACCAGCAGCAACGACAGAACCGATCTGCTGTTGCCCCTAGCCCTAGAAACCTAACTTTTCTCTTGGTAGACACGGGAAAGGCAGATCCAGTCAATGTGGCTTATGGCGAAGCCAAAGACTGGGGGGCGGACTTGATCATTGGTCCCTTAGAGAAGCGCCGCGTCGAACAACTTTTTGAGTTTCAGGAGAAAACACCACTCATCACGCTAAATCGTCGCGAACAACCGAGTGGGGAACTGGAGAGCGGTGTATTGCAACTTTCCCTCGCACCCGAAGACGAAGCCTCGCAACTTGCAGAAGCAGCTTTTGCCGACGGTCTTCGCCGGGTTGTCTTGCTACGACCGGAAGGGGAGTGGGGAGACCGTATGGAAGGCGCGCTTCTGTCCCGTTGGAACACGCTCGGCGGCCGTGTAGCTTCGGCGGGTGTTTACGGGGCGATGAGTACCTACTCGGACGTTCTAAGAGCTGCTCTGGATCTCGATGCCAGCGGAGAGCGCAATCGTTCGATGAGAAGGCTATTTTCCTCGCGAGTTGAGGTGGAAGATCGACGGCGAAAAGATCTCGACGGTATTTTTATGCTTTGCCGCAATGCGGAAGAAGCTCGAGCGTTGAAGCCATTAATCGACTATCACTACGCGGGCGATTTGCCTGTGTATGCGGTTTCAACAGCGGATACGCGCAGCAGCGACCCGAACGCCAATCGAGACTTGAATGGAGTTCGACTTCTCACAATGCCCTGGCGTGTAGCTAGGGATGACTTTGAACCACCGGGCGGTGACCTAAGCGGCGCCCTCTCCCCGCTCTTTGCCCTCGGAGCCGACGCCTACCACCTCTCCCAACACTATCATCGTAGCCAAGCGTCGCTGATGCCATATTACAGCGGACGGTCCGCCGAACTGAACACGCAACGTGACGGTGTCCTAAAACGAAGATTGATCTTGGCTGAATTTGATCGAGGAGTACTTAGACGGCGCTGAATTACCATGAGAGCTCAATCCGTCGGCTCCCTATGGAGGTCAGCCCTTGTCAAAACCTCCCAAAGATTTCTTTATGAAATTGCTCCGAGAACGACCCACTGGACGCAGGAATAAGTTCAGCAGGAACAACGCAGGGTGTTCCAGCCAGGATAAAATAACGACAACGCGCGGTGCTGAGTTTGAACAACGCACGGCCCGCTTTCTTCAGCAGCAGGGTTTCTCCATCGTAGCTCGAAACTTCCGTTGCAAGCTCGGGGAGATCGATCTTATCGCCAGAGACGAGCACCGGCTTCTTTTTGTAGAAGTGCGGGCAAGGAAGTCGCGATCCCACGGTAGCGCGGCCTCCACCGTAGCCAGCCAAAAGCAGTGTAAAATCAAGAAGTGCGCGGCTTTCTTTTTACAAAAAAATCCCCAATGGGCGAAGTTACCCTGCCGCTTCGATGTAATCACGTGGGAGCCAACCGCTGTCCCGAGGACAAACGAGCCCCCGCCGGCCCGGTCAACGGGCTCCGCAAACTCCCAGGGACACGATTTCCAGGAACACTGTTTCCAGGAACAGTATTCCCAGCAACACTACTTCGTCCATTGGATACCGGGTGCGTTCCTTGCCTAGACACCACGCACTCAACTGCTCCCTTAGCACGCGGCCAAGCGCGTAAGCGCTGCTGATCGCCATGGATAGCTACGCTTATCTCGCCAACGAGTTTCGCGATCGCATCGAAGCTATAGCAAACGCGGTCGATGAGCTAGCACCCAAACTAGAATCAGCAAGCACGCTACTATTTAACCAACTTGTACGTGATCAGAAACTTCTGATCTGCGCCGCCAGTGGCGACGCTTTCTGTGCCGAGTACATTGCTCGTTCTGCACGCCAAGGAGACCAGGACAGCGCCGCTATTCCGTGCATCGCTTTTACTACCAAGTATCCCGCCGACAAATCCGCCGCCCTTCTCGATGACTTGAGACCGGTTTGCCGCGACGGGGATGTGTTGTTGGTGATCGATACAGAGAAAACCGCCCCGCTCGTGAAAGCGACTTTGAAGTTTGCTTACGAACGAAACCTTCATCTGCTGCTGCTGTCCGAAGTCTCAGAGGCGGACGATGCGGTTTGTATTCCGATCGTAGCGGTAAAACGGGAACTTCGAACAGAACTTGCACTCATGGCGAGTCACAGCCTCCTTAACCTGCTCCAAAGGCTTATGATCGGCGAGTTATGAATGAGATTATGCGTACTTTATTTCCGAGCGCACCAGAGTCCACAAAGCTTACCGGCCTCACTGGTGCGTGCAGAACTGTACTAATTGCGCTGACTGTGTGTTGTGTCCAGGGCTGCACGTCCTTGCTCGTTGCTTTTGACTCGGAAGCGATCGAGGACGACCCGGGCGAGCGCACGTTTTATCAACGGCTCGCCGATGAGTCGATTGAAACGAAGGCCATTGTGAACCTGCATGCGGCAGACGAACGCTACGACGATGCGCATTTAGTCGTCCAGAGCTACAACGGTTATGTGCTGATTGCTGGGCAGGTTCCAGAGGAATCACTTCGGCAAAAAGCGAATGAGGTTATTCGCCAGATTAGAGATGTACGCCGAATCTACAACGAACTGGAAGTCGCCGCGGCGAGTTCAACAATGACTCGAGCGTCCGACAAGTGGATCGCGAGCAAGGTCAAGACGTTCCTGCTAACCGGCCGCAGGACCCCTGGTTTGCGCGCAAAGGTGGTAGCCGAAGATGGAGTTGTCTACCTCTTAGGCATGGTCACTCACGAAGAGGCAGACAGAATCGCAAGTTCGGCGGCGGGTGTTTCCGGCGTACAGAGGGTGGTACGGCTATTTGAGTACATCGATGCCGGAAAAGATGGGGCCGCTATTTAACAACCTTAAGACTGGGTTTTCCTGGTCTCCGTAGCGGCGTAGGTGGATTGCCTGGATCGTCCGGACCTACATCTTCTTCGTCTGGCTCAAATGCCATTCCCTGACCATTCTCGCGAGCGTAAACACCCAGAACGGCGACAATGGGTATATGCACGTCTGTAGGCTTACCTTCGAATCGACCATTGAAGCTGACATGATCGTCTCCGAGCTGAAGTTCGATCACTGCCGATGGCGACAGATTCAAAACGATCTGCCCGTCCTTTACGTATTGGGTTGGAACTTCAACACCCGGTGACTCAGCATCCACAATTATGTGTGGAGTGCATCCGTTGTCCACGATCCATTCATACAACGCTCGTAGGAGATACGGTCGACTGGAGTTCAACGCGAGTGCGCTCGATTCATGCTGATTTGAAAACAGGCCATAGGGTCTAGAGAAAACCGTTCACGTCACGGGTTTTATCGCGACCTTGCCTCATACACTCAAAGACCACATTTCCGAACACTCAAACGTAGATTGTCATCTAGCTTTGGCATCGGATAGCTGGCGAACTACGACTACAGTCGCATTTCCCGTTCTTGCTCTGTCAGGCTTTGTTGAAATGACTCTCGCTTGAACAGGTTGTCCATGTAAGTGAATAGCGGCTTTGACTGCTTGCTCGGACGAATGTCGATACCGAGGCTAGGAAGCCGCCACAATATAGGCGCGATGCAGCAATCAACTAGGGTAAATTCGTCATTCATGAAAAAAGGTTTCTCGGCGAAGATTGGAGCTATTGCCAAAATACCCTCACGTAGTTCCTTAACGGATCGCTTTACCACATTATCGCTACGAGAATTTTGAATAGACTCGATCAGTGAGCACCAGTCCTGTTCGATACGATGCATAAATAGACGGCTTTCGGCTCGGGCCACCGGATAAACCGGTAAGAGAGGTGGATGCGGGAACCGCTCGTCCAAATACTCCATCATCACGCGTGTTTCATAGAGCGAAAGCTCTCGATCTACAAGAGTTGGTAGTGAGTTATAGGGGTTTTGCTCTGAGAGCTCTCGCGGTGGATGGGCCGGATCGACGTCGATTATTTCGGCTGTCACACCTTTCTCAGCGAGAACAATGCGAACGCGGTGACTGTAATGTGAAGTTGGGTCAGAATAAAAAATCATGAAGTACAAAAAGTCCAAACTACGCTGGGTGTAAACGCGAGCGGCGACGCGAAGCTAGTCCACAGTTAACGTGATAACTAGGCCTCGGTCGCCACTTGTGTCGAGATATATGCGGATCTTACCTGATTTGCGACGAACGCTGAACTCGTGATTTGCTTTTATGGTTCAGAGAATCACTCGCGCCAGGTTTTTTTGACCGATTTAGTGGACGTCTTTCCAATACTCGCGATTTAGCAGGCTCGCAAAGACGTAAAATATGGCAATCAATAGTAGCGCGTAAACTCCGATCCGCTGCCTATCGGCTTTCATTGGTTCTGCAACGTAGGCCAAAAAGTTCACCAAGTCGTAGATCGTGCCGTCGTACTCGTCGGTGGTCTGCGAGCCTTCGCTAGTAAGCTCACAGGCAGAGCCGTGCGATTCATCACCATGAGAATCCGAAGCGTTGCCGTCCCCATGTCCGTCGGAACATTCCAATAAACCTTGCAGCTCTAGCAGCGCGTGCGGCATGCCAACGTTCGGGTAGACCCGATTGTTCACACCATAGGGACGTGTATCGTCGCGATAAAAACTGCGAAGGTAGGTGTAGAGCCAGTCGGGATTGCGCGATCGAGCAACCAAGGTTAGGTCTGGGGGAGCTGCACCAAACCAATTTTTCGCGCTCTTTGTATCCATCGCGTTGTCCATCAAGGAACCGATCTTGACCGAAGGATCAGCAATAATATGCTCTTCCATCAAATCATAGGGTATCCCTAAATCGTCCGCGACCCGGTTGTAGCGCGCATATTTCAGCGAGTGACAACCCATGCAGTAATTCATGTAGATTTTCGCGCCGTTCTGCATGGACTCCTTATCGTAGATATCGAGATCGATCTCGTCGCATGGAATCGTTCCGCAATTAAAGGCCGACTCGGCACCCACTACCTTGAGCGGGATGATCGTTAAGACCATGATCAGCGCAAAACCACCGATGGTTCCCAATGGCCCAATACCACCGTCCATCGTTACCCGCTCGGGTACCGGTTTTGTTTTATCAATCGCACTCCAAACCGGCATAAACAAGAAAAAGCCGAAGTAGAAGATTGAGCAAATCTGCGCCAGGAAAGTCCGTTCTGGCGTGGGAGACTTCACTCCCAGTACTCCCAAGATCAGGAAGCATGCGACAAACAGCACAAGCATCACCTTGTTTATGTTGCCACGATAACGCCAGGAGCGAACCGGCGAACGGTCCAGCCAGGGGAGTACAAACGGTATGGCGACACTTGCGGCGAACGCGATAAAGCCCCAAAACTTATCGGGTACCGCTCGTAGTACCGAGTAAAACGGTGTGAAGTACCAAACAGGCGCGATATGGTCGGGTGTCTTAAGGCCATTCGCCTGCTCGAAGTTTGCATACTCCAAAAAGAAGCCGCCCATCTCGGGCATGAAAAATAGAATACCGCAGAAAATAAATAGAAAGACTGCGATCGCCTGAATGTCATGCACGGTGTAATACGGATGGAACTTAATTCCATCCAGCGGTATACCGTCCGGACCTTTTTTGTCCTTGATATTGATGCCATCTGGATTGTTTGAGCCGACTTCATGTAAGGCGAGGATGTGCAATACCACCAGGGCAAGCAGCACGATCGGCAAAGCCACGACATGCAGGGCGAAAAACCGGTTCAGGGTGATCCCTGAGATCAGGTAGTCGCCGCGAATCCAGGTCACGATGTCTTCGCCTACGACCGGTATCGCACCGAACAAAGAGATGATGACCTGCGCACCCCAGTACGACATTTGCCCCCATGGCAGCACATAACCTACGAAGGCTTCAGCCATAAGCACGACAAAAATGAGCATGCCGAAAATCCAAATGAGCTCTCGTGGCTTTTTGTAGGAACCGTAGATCAGGGCGCGGAACATGTGTAGATAGACGACGACAAAGAAAGCCGATGCGCCAGTGGAATGCATATAGCGCAAAATCCAGCCGTAATCGACATCGCGCATGATGTACTCGACTGAGGCAAAGGCTTCTTCCGCACTGGGCGTGTAATTCATCGTCAGCCAGATGCCCGTAAGCAGCTGGTTCACGAGAACAAGAAGTGAGAAAACGCCGAAGTAATACCAGAAGTTAAAGTTTTTGGGTGCGTAGTACTCACCCATGTGCGTATTCCACGCACGGGTGATAGGCAGCCGCTGATCAACCCAATCGCGTAAACCGATTAGCATGTTTTCCATCAGGCAGACTCCGCGTCAACGCCAATCACGACAACGTCTTGGCCTTCGTAAGAATAAGGAGGGACAACCAAGTTTGCAGAAGCGGGTACGCCTTGGTAGACGCGCCCGGAAAGATCAAATTTGGAACCGTGACAGGGACAGAAAAACCCGCCTTGCCATGCGTCTCCACCCAGATCTGCGGCGCCCACCTCGGGTCGATATTTCGGTGCGCATCCCAAGTGAGTGCACAGACCCTCCACCACTAGATACTCAGGACGAATACTCCGCTCCTGACCGCTGATGTAGCCGGGCTGCTTAGAAATCTCGGAAAGAGGGTCTTTGAGACTACTATCGTTACTGGGTAGCGCTTCAATCATTTCCGGCGTGCGATGGACCACATAGACGGGCTTGCCACGCCATTCCACCACCACCATCTGACCGGGCTCCAACTTTCCGATATCCGCTTTAACCGGAGCGCCGGCAGCCTTCGCCTTCGCGGAGGGATTCCAAGAGCCAAGAAAAGGCACCGCTATACCCACGGCGCCCGCCGCTCCAACGGCGCTGGTTGCGACCGTTAAAAAGCGTCGTCGATTAGCATCGACATTTGGGTCCTGACCGGCACCGAGTTCCTCAAAGGGCCTCGTGTCGCTGTTTCGAGAAGAGCGGAGATCGTCAGAAGCGACCTCCCGCGCCATAGAGTCGGCGATGTCGCCGGTTAACGTACTGCCCGACACGGACATTATTTTTCTCCTTTGACCTTTCCCTGCAACACTTCGCCAATTCGGCACTTTCATCGCTAATAGGCGCGCGCTAGACCGATCATCGGTTATGGAGTTTTGCCCGCGCAATGCCCGCTAGCAATTTTCGCTCCGCTAGCAACCGTCGCCAGGTACGCGCTGGTTACGCAACGGGAACTCGTCGATGATCAATACGCTTGTTGTCGGATGGTTTTGGTTTGTGACTGCAAACGCTGCGAATGTTAGAGGCTTTACCTCTGACCGACAACATAAACCCTGTGTTTATACGGACTTATCTGCCGTTTTGGCTCATTAAATAGTGCAAAAAACATGGATGTTGCGGTTTCAGTGACACCCTAATCATCGATCGTTACCGCTCAACAGTTCCACGACATCAGAGGACCGAAAGACGACAGCAGCGCACAGGTACGTCGCCAACTGGCGCATGCGTCGAAAACTCGGTTTTTTACTGGCGTAAACCGGCGGTATGCGCAGGGAAAGGCAGACTAGCGAGCGTTCCCGCAACTCACCTTTAACAAAGGCGAGCTGTAGGAAAATCGGAATGTAAAAAAGACAGCCTGCTGGAGCAGACTGCGGCAGAGGCCGCAGGTTCTGAGATTTAGCGCTTGGAGAACTGTGGTCGTTTACGCGCCTTACGAAGGCCGACTTTCTTTCGTTCAACCTCACGGGCATCGCGTGTCACGAAGCCGGCGGAGCGAAGCGTTCCGCGCAGCGACTCGTCGTAGTCCATTAACGCTCTGGTGATCCCGTGACGGATCGCGCCCGCTTGTCCGAAGCTTCCTCCACCCTCAACGGTCACGTTGATATCGAACTTTTCGTTCATTTCAACGAGTTCAAGGGGCTGGCGGACGATCATTCGTGCCACTTCACGGCCAAAGTAAACGTCCAGGGGCCGTTGGTTAACGGTGATCGCGCCTTCGCCTGGCTGCAGGAAAACTCGTGCAGTAGAGGTCTTGCGTCGGCCGGTACCGTAGTACTGCGTTGTGCTCATAACGTCTCCTAAAGCTCCAGCAGCTGCGGTTGCTGCGCCGTGTGTGGGTGCTCAGCGCCCGCGTAGACTTTCAGTTTTCGAAACATAGCGCGGCCCAAGGGATTGCGAGGTAGCATCCCTTTTACGGCACCTTGTATGGCGCGCTCAGGAGCCGTGTCAATCAACTTTTCGAACGATACAGTCTTCAAACCACCGGGGTAACCCGTGTGGCGGTGATACATTTTATCGCTGCGCTTGGAGCCGGTAACGCTGACTTTTTCGGCGTTGATCACGACAATATAGTCGCCCGTATCCACGTGCGGCGTGTATTCGGCCTTATGCTTTCCGCGCAGCCGATGGGCGATTTCGCTCGCCAGGCGGCCCAGGGTCTTGTCCTGTGCGTCTACGAGGTACCACTGGTGGCTGACCTCGCCGACTTTGGCGCTGTAAGTTTTCATTGGCTTCGCCTAAGGGGCAAAAAAAGAGGCGCGGATTCTACTGACTGGATCAAGCCTTTACAAGGGCGAAAAAGTCATATTTAACAGGGTTCGCCGAAGCTCGTCTGGGCTCGCGTCCTAGCGTCTGTCACGGTCGATGCTCAAGGGCCAAATATTCGCGAGATTGCATCTCCAAAAGGCGTGAAACGGTCCTTTGAAACTCAAAGGACAGGCGCTCCCCATCGTAAAGTTCAGCCACAGCGGTCGCGGCGGAGACGATGAACTTTACATGCCGGTCGTAGAACTCATCGACAAGGTTTATGAATCGGCGACACATGTCATCATGCGCGGAGTGCAGCTTTGGAATATCGGATAGCAAGACCGTGTGAAACTCGCGAGCTATTTCGATGTAATCATTCTGAGAGCGGGGGCCGTCACACAACGCCTTAAAGTCGAACCAGACAACGCCCTCGGACAAACGCCTGCACTGCAGTTGGCGCCCGTTGACCTCTAGACTGGCAACCGTATCGCCGCTGGGGGAAGCTCCTGTTAGACCCAAATAGGAGGCCTGCAAGGACGCCTCCGCCTCCGCACCCAGAGGGGAATAAAACAGCGTCGCCTGCTCCAGCGTGCGTAATCTATAGTCGGTACCGGCATCTACATTGAGAATTTTGGTGTGCTGTTCCAGCAGCGCGATCGCCGGCAAAAAGCGCGACCGCTGTAGACCATCCTTATAGAGACCGCTGGGCTCAATATTAGAGGTAGCTACAAGCGAAATTCCTTTTTCAAACATCGCTCGCAAACAGTTGGCCAATATCATCGCGTCGGCGATGTCGCTTACGAAGAACTCATCAAAGCAAATGATCTGCGTTTCGTCCGCCAGGCGACTCATGAAAACGTCTAGCGGATTCTTCTCCCCCTCAAGCTCAGCAAGCTCCCGGTGGACACGCTGCATGAATCGGTGAAAGTGGACTCGGAGCTTTTCGTCAAAAGGCAAACATTCAAAAAAGGTATCCATCAGGTAGGTCTTGCCGCGCCCTACTCCTCCCCAAAAATACAGGCCGGTTTCTAAGGGTTGCTGTCGACGCCAAGTTGCTGCGATACGCCGAGACCAAGACTGGCTGTCTATTCGTTGCTGTAAAAGTCGGTCATACAAGTCCTGCAACTCACGTACGGCCTGTTCTTGGGCAAAGTCACGAATGAAATCCGGTCGCTGCAGATCGTCTTGATATCGCTCTAGGGGGGTCGACATAGGATAATTGCGGTGTGTGCACCTAAATAGGGCGCGCTTGAGCGCTCAGCGGTTAGAGGAAGTACGTTACGTGCCATTGCGAGGGCGGACAATACTGTTCCCACACCGATTTTTGCAAACGATGCTTCCACACTGCGGATTGCTCGCTATACTTTGGCGCCCTGTGCTGTGTTAGGAGTTAAACAACGTGGAAGCGCTTGCTGAGAATGCACCTTTATTTGTCGCAGTCGCGGCAGTTTTAGGTTTGATTGTTGGGTTTCTAATTGGTCGCAGCTCGGCGCCAGGGAGCCAGCAAAACCGTGACTTAGAACAGCAACTAGAAGATGCAAAAGTCGCTCAAGAGCGATTGCAAGCGCGCGTAGAGGAACACTTTGCCGGTTCTGCTCAGAAACTCGACGCACTCACGCAACAGTACAAAGAAGTGTATACACACATCGCAGCAGGGGCCGCGGAACTCTGCCCCGGCACTGAGGTACCTCGTTTTGAGGCGCTCGACGCACCAGAAACCGAGAGTGACAGCGCCGTGCTAGAAGCGGATGACCTCGTGGTCGAACCACCGCGGGATTATGCGCCGAAATCCTCGCCGGATGATCCGGGTGTACTGAACGAACGCTTCGGACTTGAAACGACAGACGTTCCACCAACGGAGAAAAGCGAGAAAGAAAGCGCTAGCTAGCCGGTCGAATCGAAGCCACCGGGCTAAGCAGGTACAATGCAGGTGTAAAGGGCATGGCCGCCGACTTGTTCGCGGACGCTTTAAACAGGGTTATCGCAGTCGATAAAGGTCCATTCCACGGCGAAGGTGGCCGCTAGATGGGCTGCAAGGGCTTGGACACCATAGCGTTCCGTAGCGTGGTGGCCCGCAGCCAGGTAAGCGATATTGAGTTCCCTGGCGCTGTGCACGGTCCGCTCAGAAATCTCTCCGGAGATGTAGAGCTCAGCGCCTAGCTCGGCTGCACGATCAATATAGTCCTGCGCGGCACCGGTACACCATGCCACCCGGGTTATCGGACGGGTGCGCCAGCTGCCTTCGGCTCCCCGCAGGTCCTCGTCTAGCGCCTCAAGTGGCTCCATCCCTGTCTGCTCTTCGGCCCCGCCTCCTCGCTCTAGCTTTTTTTCTGACTTGGGTCCGGTATCGCGGTCATTCGAGCGAGTGTCCCGATCGTCACCAGGAACAATGAGCAGGGGGTCTTGTCCTGAAACCTCAGCCCATTGCTGCGCGATTGCTGCCAAACTTTTGGGCTCTCGCACCACGCCGATGTTGCCTACGCTCCCGGGTTCGGCCAGCAGCGGGCCTTCACTGATAAAGCCAAGCCGCGCCGCCAATTGCGCATTATTGCCGTATTCCGCGTGAGCATCGAGAGGGAGGTGGTAGGCTACTAGATTCAAATCCGCCGCCAGCACCGAAGCCAAGCGGCGCTTCTTCATCGACACAATGGCCGGTCCTTCGCCACGCCAAAAATAGCCATGATGGACCAGAAGGACGTCCGCTCCCCAGCGGACCGCTTCATCGATCACACTTTGGTTCGCCGTTACAGCAGCTGCGATGCGGGACACACGCTCTTTGCCCTCAACCTGAAGGCCATTTGGGCAATAGTCCTTGAATTGTTGGCTGCCGAGAGTCTCATCACAAAAGCGTACGAGTGTTGAGCGAGAAACGGTCATTCAAAAAAGCTCCTTCCGAGGCGCATTGTTCTCACCTGATCTTTTCTAGGAAGCCATCATATACAATGGCGTTTCAATTCGGTGAACGAGACTAAACGGCTAGCAGTTCCCTATGTCTTTATTTTTGCGGACGATGCTATGGCCTGCGCTAGCGGGCCTACTGGCGGCTTTGCTGATCCTTGAT
Organism: Pseudomonadota bacterium; assembly: GCA_039024595.1. Taxonomy (GTDB): domain Bacteria; phylum Pseudomonadota; class Gammaproteobacteria; order Pseudomonadales; family Halieaceae; genus Congregibacter. The sequence continues at coordinate 12,778 of JBCCQO010000039.1, forward strand.
CGCTGGGTCCTGCCACAGACTTCTGCTGCAGCCATAAACAATAGTCCACCCGGCTTTCGCCAAGCGGTAGCAACCGCTACGCCATCGGTGGTCAATATTTATACGGCAAGAAGCGTGACCGATCGGCGGACGCTTCGCCGTAGCAACCCTTTCATGCCCATACCACCAGGCGTACCCCGGCAACGTATTGAACGCTCACTCGGGTCTGGGGTCATCATGCGGGAAAACGGGTACCTGCTCACAAATTACCATGTGATCCAGGGGGCAGAGGCGATTCAAGTGCTGCTGAGCGACGGACGCACCCTGGCTGCAACGGTGGTGGGTACGGACCAAAGCCTGGATCTCGCGGCACTTCGTGTCGATCTCGAAGACCTTACACCCATCCCCCTCGCGAACTCGGACACCCTATCCGTCGGCGATGTCGTCCTGGCGATCGGCAACCCGCTCGGTTTTGGTCACTCGGTAACACAGGGGATTGTTTCTGGCCTGGGCCGAATGATGTTTAATTTAGGGGCTTATGAAGGCTATATTCAGACCGATGCAGTGATTCACCCCGGAAGCTCTGGCGGCGCTCTTGTGGATAGCTCCGGGGCTTTGGTCGGTATCAATACGCTTATCTATACATCTTCGGAAGGCCGCTCCAGTGGCAACGTCGGCATCGGGATCTCGCTCGCGATTCCATCGAACATCGCGGAATACGCGATGAATGATCTCATTCGCTATGGGCGGGTAATAAGAGGCTGGTTAGGAGTAGAGGTCGAACTCCTGCCCGAGAGAGACACAAGAGGTCAGCGATTGCTTGTGCTCGGAGTCAGCAGTGACGGCCCCGCCGAACGAGCGGGTCTGCGCGCCGGTGATGTTATTACCCATTTCGACGACGAACCGGTTAACGATGTGAGATTGTCCATGCT